>JAESRR010000049.1 GCA_016764535.1 Cohaesibacteraceae bacterium
ATATTACCATGAGGCGGGTGACAAAGAAGACTGACTGATTATATTCCCGTTAGAAATACTGTCCGGTTCGGCATTTCCCTGTAAACACAATATTGATTACGGGACGTTGGGAAAATCCGGCTCACGTTATAACACAAACAAAATTGAGCATTTCGCATGACAAAAACCGGAGAGCCGACGGATACGGACCAAACTTCACTACCGACCGCCGATGTAGCACAGCTCCAGACACTCGAGGAATTTGGCTGGAAAGAACATTTTCAATCCCAGATTTCTCTTGATGAGATGGATGAGGTGAGACCTGTCCGCATTTCTGCCGTGCATCGTGGCCATCTGGATGTAATTGCACCCTATTATCGCAGACGCATTCCTTCTTTTGGCAGTCGTAGTCCGCTTGCGGAAGAAAACGACAGACCTGTGGTTGGGGACTGGGTATTGATCGATCGTGCAACACATGTCCCGTCCCGATTACTGGACCGGTTATCGGTTTTTCGGCGCAAGGCTCCAGGAAAGGCCAGAAAAGTTCAACTTCTCGCCGCAAATATCGATACCGTGTTTATTGTCACATCCTGCAATCTTGAATTCAGCCCTGCCAGACTTGAGCGTTATCTCACACTCGCGCATGAATCCAGCGCTTACCCGGTTGTTGTTTTGACCAAGACCGATTTGTGCAATAACGTTGATGAATATGTTTCTCAAGCCAAAGAGCTGGGATCAGACCTGATCATTGAACTGGTCAATTCCAAAGATGCAACATCGACGCAAGTCCTTTTGCCCTGGTGTACCAAGGGGCAAACTGTTGCATTACTTGGTTCATCGGGAGTTGGAAAATCCACGATTGTCAATACCCTGATCGGCGATCAGTCCCAGCGCACAGGTGAAATCAGGGAAATTGATTCACGCGGAAGACACACCACTTCAGGTCGATCCCTGCATCTCATGCATTCCGGTGGCTGGCTTGTTGATACGCCTGGTATGCGCGAGCTTCAAATTCTTGATAGTGAAAAAGGTATTGCCGAGCTCTTTAATGACATTGAGGACCTGATAGCCAACTGTAAATTCTCCAATTGTGCTCATATTTCTGAACCTGGGTGCGCCATACAAAAAGCAATAGAATCCGGGGATCTTGATCTAGTGCGCTGGGATCGATTTGAGAAACTTCGGATTGAAGACATGCAGAATTCCCAGACAATTGCGCAACGTCACGAAAACAACCGGGTTTTCAACAAAGTTATAAAAATAGCGCTGGCAGAAAAGCGTGATCGCTACCGTGATGGAGATTTGTAACTGGAAAACCGGGAACATTTCGATTCAGAAATTAATTCCATCGGGCTTGCCGATATATTTTCTGCCTGACAAAACAGCCTTCGTAAGGAGCATTTATGTCAGTTACTGAAACCGAATTTGCCAGACAATTCCAGAAACTTTATCATTCTGTGTTTCTGCATTGTTTTCGGCGGCTTAATTCTGAATCCGAACGATTGTCGGCTCAGAAAGTCGCGATTCTGGGACATATGGCAAATGTTGGGCCATTGACCGTTCACGAACTGTCCCAACATCTGGATCGCGCCCGGTCGACGATTACCGAAATGATAGACCGCCTGGAAAATAATGGCCTGGTTGAGCGTATTCGGGACGAAAGAGACAAAAGGCGCACACTAATCTGGTTGTCAGAAGATGGCCTTGAAAAACTGAACGAGGCGCAATCCCCGCTGGATTCTGACAGGGTTGTCGCCATGGCAAACAGACTGACACCTGACGAACGCCAAATATTCCTTACATTGTTCGACAAAATCACCACAGGATAATGATATGAATTGTGATAGCTGCGGAATGTCAATCGAAGCCGGACCCTATTGCCAGCACTGCGCTGATGAAACAGGTGTTTTGAAAGATTTTGAAGAAATGTTCGAACGTTTCGTTCAATGGACCCTTAGCCAGGGCGAAGCTGTAAATCGAACGGATGCAGAAGGTAAAACAAAAACCTATATGAAGTCCATGCCGGCATGGCAGGGTCATCCATCTCTCAAAAATATATAACCGGGCCTGTTATTCATCTGAACGGGTTTTTGCCGGCGGGTGCTTGTAGGAAGGCAATGTCCATCCAAACCACAAAGCGCCCGCTCGCAACCCGAAAGCAACCAAAGTTCCACAAATAATACTGATCCAGTAGGGTGCTTCAAGGGATACAAGCGCTACAAATAGCCCGGCGCCAACAGCGGCCGCCGTAATATATATCTCCTTGCGCAAAATAACCGAGCGCTCTCCAGCGATAACATCCCGCAAAATACCGCCAAAACTTGCTGTCATGAGACCCATGATTATCGCAGCGAGGGGAGATGCGCCATGAGAAAGGGCCTTGGCTGCTCCAAGGATGCTATATCCTGCCATTCCAACCGCATCGGCCCACAAAAGAAGTCGATACCTGCTTTCTGCCAGGTGCCCTGTCAAAAATATAACCACAGCCACCACCACGCAAACAACCACATAGCGGGTATCTGAAATCCAGAAAACCGGTGTTATACCCAGAAGTACATCCCGAAGAGTTCCACCTCCAAGGCCCGTAACCGCTGCAAAAAACATGAAGGCAACCGGATCCAGCTGGTTACGTGATGCGGCGAGTGCACCTGTTGCTGCGAACACAGCAACACCAATCAAATCGAGCGATTGAAACAACAAAGATACGCTAATCAGGGAGATGTCTGTCATTCAACTGGCTTACACCAGTGTGGGCGAACGTCAAATACTATCAAGCCCGATATCCTTGTCAGAATACCGGGCCTGTAAAATAAATTGTAAACAATGCCGCAAACTATCTAGACAGATTTGTCTACTGCATCTGTATTTGTTTCTGGAGCTTCTTCCGCTGGAGCTTCGGAAGCTGCTTCCTGAACAAATTTTGGTCCACCCTTGGCAATTCCAACCATGGCTGGTCGCAATAATCGGGAACCAAGTGCATACCCGTCCTGAACAACCTGCATCACGGTATTATTCGCGACATCTTTATTTGGAATTTCGAACATCGCCTGATGAAAATGAGGATCAAATTTCTCACCTTCAGGGCTCAGTTTTCTAACACCGTGTTTTTCCAGCACCTTAAGCAATTCACGTTCGGTCAGTTGAACGCCATCGATAAGGTTTTTAAACGGTCCTTCGGCATCTTTCATTACTTCGCCAGCGACGGCATCAAGACCACGGCCCAGATTGTCGTTAATTTGCAACAGATCTCTTGCAAAGTTGGCTATTGCAAATGTTCGACTGTCCCTGACTTCCTTTTCGGTCCGTCGGCGAAGGTTCTCCATGTCTGCCATTAACCGAAGCGCCTGTTCCTTGAGTTCAGCGTTTTCGGCTTCCAGGGCAATAATCGGATTTACATATGTTTTGGGAGCGACAACTACTTCTTCTTCAAGAAGATCATCATCATCCATATCTTCTTCAATATGTAGTTTTTCCGGATCATCCAAAAAATCTTCAGCCATGTAGTCCTCGTTCATTGTAGGCGAGATACAGTCTCATCGCCCCATATCGGTCTTTCCCGTGCACAAATCAAGTTTGCATCGTGATTGCAAGACAATCTGTCAGGTGTTGCCCAAAAATCTATTAATTGATTTGGATGAATCGGATTTTGACGATAATTTATGGTCAAATAACGTTGTCGTAGCTTATGTCAGCAATTTTCCAATTACACTTGCCGTATAATCGACCATGGGAACGATACGGGCATAGTTTAATCGCGTTGGACCAATTACGCCCACAACTCCGATTATTTTCTGATCTGAATCGCGGTAGGGAGATACAATCAGCGAAGATCCGGAAAGTGAAAATAGTTTATTTTCAGAACCGATGTAAATGCGAACGCCATCTCCKTCTTCTGCCARTCCCAACAACTGAACCAGATCCCTTTTGGCCTCCAAATCGTCAAACAAGTGGCGCAAACGCTCGAGATCTTCCTGAGCACTTACATTTTCCAACAGATTTGATCGACCCCTGACGATCAAACGCTCCGGTTCCGAGTGTTGTGCACCGGCCCAACTGGCGATCCCGGCCTTGACCAGTTTCTGTCCTAAATCATCTAGTTCTGATTTTAGGAACAYTTTTTGTCTGTCGAGCTCGGCTTTTGCTTCAGACAGGGTTTTYCCCCGAATATGGGCGTTTAGAAAATTCCCCGCTTCCGTCAGCGCTGATGCTGGCATTCCGGCGGGTAAGTCAATCACCCGGTTTTCAACCGCACCATCTTCAGAGACAAGCACAACAAGTGCTTTTGTTGGTTCAAGCCTTACAAACTCAACATGTTTGAGTGCGATATCCTGTTTGGAAGCCATAACCAGACCGGCGCCGCGTGACAAACCCGACAACATCTGACTGGCTTCGGTTAAAATTCCTTCGAGCGAGCCGCGACCTGATGCCGTCACTTCCTGGTCTATTCTGGCGCGTTCTTCCCGGGTCAAATCACCAAATTCCATCAACCCGTCGACAAAAAAACGCAATCCAATATCTGTTGGCAGCCTGCCGGCACTGGTGTGTGGCGAGTATAAAAAACCCAGTTGTTCCAGATCTGACATGACATTGCGAACCGAAGCAGCTGAAAGGCTCATCGGTAAAAGTTTACTCAAATTTCGAGATCCAACCGGCTCGCCGGTTTCCAGATAATTTTCAACCAAAAGCCTGAATACTTCCCGTGACCTTTCGTCCAGCGCAGAAAGCAATGGTTTTTCCAATGAARATTTTGATCCAGATACCATTTTGTTAGCCTGATTATCTCTACTGACAAGAAGCTCATGATAACCTCTTTACGATTTTCCGCCATGGGATTACAAGCACATCAAAGTTTAATCATTCCAATCGCCTTTGTGGCGAATTTAATTGCGGAGAAATCCATGCGGCCTTCCAATCGCGCACATGATGAAATGCGTTCTGTCACACTTGAACGACAGATTTCCAAACATGCCGAAGGCTCCTGCCTGGTAAAATTTGGTGATACCCATGTACTATGCACGGCAAGTCTGGAAGAACGCGTTCCTGGCTGGTTACGTGGTAATGGTCGTGGCTGGGTAACTGCTGAATATGGAATGCTCCCAAGAGCAACGACAGAACGCATGAGACGGGAATCCACCGCAGGCAAGCAGTCGGGTCGTACTCAGGAAATTCAAAGACTGATTGGCCGCTCATTACGTGCTGTTGTTGATTTGAAAGCACTTGGCGAACGTCAAATAACGATCGATTGTGATGTCATTCAGGCAGATGGCGGCACACGTACCGCATCCATTACCGGTGCCTGGGTCGCATTGCATGACTGCATCGAATGGATGCGGAAACGGAATATGATTTCCGGGCAGGTTCTAACCGATCATATAGCTGCCATATCCTGTGGCATTTACAAGGACACACCGGTTCTCGATCTTGATTATCCTGAAGATTCCGAAGCCGATACCGACGCCAATTTCGTTATGACGGGTTCAGGTGGCATCGTTGAAATACAGGGTACTGCCGAGGGCAAAACGTTTAGCCGTGAAGAGCTCAACAGCATGCTGGATCTGGCGGACGACGGGATCAGTAAATTAATCGGGCTACAAAAAATGGCGATTGTTTAATTATGGTGCTTCGTTCACTCACACAGGGACCCCTTGTTGTTGCAAGTCACAACAAGGGTAAGGTTCGGGAAATTGAGGCACTGCTTTCTCAATACGGCCTTGCGATCAAAACGGCATCTGAACTTGATTTGCCCGAACCCGAAGAAACCGGCCTCACATTTGAAGACAATGCAGCTTTAAAAGCCCTCGCAGCGGCACAGACTTCGGGATTGCCGGCTTTGGCCGATGATTCTGGTCTTGTCGTTGATGCGCTCGATGGTGATCCGGGTATCTATTCGGCAAGATGGGCCGGGCCGGATAAGGATTTTTCTCTTGCAATGCGCAACATTGAGGAAAAACTGGCTCAGGCTGGCGCCCTGTCTGCTGATGCCAGATCAGCCCGATTTGTTGCGGTGTTATGTCTGGCATGGCCTGATGGTCATGTTGAGTTTTTCCGGGGCGAGGTGGAAGGTACCATGGTATGGCCGCCTCGCGGGAAAGCAGGGTTTGGATATGACCCTGTATTTCAGCCAGAGGGATTTGATGTCACCTTTGGCGAAATGACTTCAGAAGAAAAACACGGCTGGACACATGGAGATGATGCTGCCCTTTCACATCGGTCGCGGGCCTTTAAATTGTTCGCGACAGCATGTCTCAAACCGAAGGCTTCGTAATGGCTCTTGGTGAACCGGGATTCGGCGTATATGTTCACTGGCCGTTTTGTATGGCCAAATGCCCCTATTGTGATTTCAATTCGCATGTACGCCACATCGCACCGGATCAGGAACGTATTGCCAGGGCTTTTGTAACCGAAATCGAAACAACTGCGGCCCGTACCGGCAAGCGAACTGTAAACAGTATATTCTTTGGGGGTGGTACCCCGTCATTGATGGAACCGGCAACTGTCGAAACCATTCTCAATGCGATTTCAAAAAACTGGTCAGTCTGCGAAAATGCTGAAATCACCATGGAAGCAAACCCGACCAGTGTTGAGGCAGAGCGATTCTCCGCATATAGATCGGCGGGAGTAAACCGGATCTCTCTGGGTGTTCAGGCTCTGAACGATGAAGATCTTCGGTTCCTTGGGAGAATGCACTCGGTTGAGCAGGCTTTAAAGGCTGTTGATCTGGCAAGGAATACCTTTCCAAGACTTTCATTTGATCTAATTTATGCTCGTCCCAATCAGACCCCGGAGGCCTGGGGAAAAGAGCTGGAGCGCGCTATTGGTTTTGCCGCAGACCATCTATCGCTTTATCAATTGACCATCGAGCCAGACACGCCATTTTTCAAGCTGTTTCATGCGGGCAAGTTTCCAATGCCCGATGAAGACACTTCTGTTGCGTTATATAAAACAACGCACGCTATTTGTGATGCACATGGAATGCCTGCTTACGAAATATCCAACCATGCCAGAGAGGGCGCGGAATGCCGCCATAATTTGATCTACTGGAGATATGGGGAATACGCAGGCATTGGGCCTGGTGCTCATGGAAGGCTGGTGTCCGGCAATGTTCGATTCGCGACCGAAATGGAAAAAATGCCAGAAACCTGGCTGGATCACGTGGAAAAATACGGCCATGGCTGGATACTTGATGATCCATTGACACTTGAACAACAGGGTGATGAATATCTACTCATGGGTTTGCGCCTGAAAGAGGGTATTGATCTGGAGCGGTTTGAATCTTTGTCCCAACGAACTCTTGATCCCGGGCGTCTTACAGATCTGGTTGGTCACGGGATGATAGAGGTCGTCGACGGCAAAAGAGTACGTGCAACAAGAGAAGGTTTTTTTGTACTTGATGCGGTTGTGGCAGACCTTGCATCCTGACTTTAAATCCAGCGTTTGGATTATTATTTTTGATCCTGAACAGCTGCTTTTCTAATCTCGAGCAATATATGGGAAAGGCTGTCCTTTTTTAGCAGTCCAATATTACGGGCCAGAATATTTGCAAGTTCGGTCGCTTTGGGATCTCCTCCAGCGGTGTCAATAATCACTCTTGGATCAGATATTTCTGCAAGTCGCTGGATTTCCTCAGCCTCATCCCAAATTACATTCAGATATGAAATGATCCGCTGCAGTAGATCCCAGCCGGGCTTGCCTTTTTTCCCATGTTCAAGCGCCGACAAATAAGCACTCGATACATTGATACCTTCTGCCATCTCCTTCAGGGACACATTGCGTGTTGAGCGCATGTGGCGCAGTTTTTCGCCAAGAGGTGTCATATCATTTTACTTTATCGGATCGTTTAAGCCGGACATAAATTGCGCCGGTTCCACCATGATGGGAGTGTGCTTCATCAAATCCAACAACGAGGCCTCGTAATTCGGATTGACCAAGCCATTGTGGTACAGCGCGTTTAAGCACGCCGGGTGCCGACCGCCCAAACTGGTCTTCTGCTCCACGGGATCCCTTACCCGTTATAACAAGAACCTGACGCACACCATTTCTTACAGAAGCCTTGATGAAATTTCGCAAAGCCAAATGCGCTTCAATTTGTGTCATACCATGAAGATCAATGCGACCACCCAACGCAAGCGTTCCTCTTTTCAATCGGGTTTTTTCACGTWTATCGATGCCAGGCAGGATGGGTAGTGCGGGCGTAAACGACCATGGTGATATGGTAGTTGTTCCTGCAAAAACAGAAGATACCGCCTTTTTGATTTTACGAGATTTTTTCGGCGGAAATTTGAATACCGGTATCAGTTCGGGAACCGTCGTAGACATAGTCGCCTCAGGCATTTTATCTTCAAGAATTATCTGTTCCGCCAGGGGRGTCATGGGCACTACGGTTTCTGTAACCTTTTTCCATAGCCGACGGTCTTCGTCACTCAAACCTCTTTTGCGTTTTCTACTGGACATCGAACGGATCTTTTTTATGTTGCATGATCGGCTTTGCATCTCTTGGTAAAAAGAAACTGAAATTCGCCAGGTCATTAATACGCCCGGCAAGTTCTCCGGCAACCTCTCCGGTGCCTGTAAATATATCTGCCCGATTTAGTCCTGTGATTGCTGATCCTGTATCCTGCGCAATCATCAGTCTGTTAAACTTATCGTGTCCGGGGATGCTTGTTGATAGCCATACAGGCAACCCAAAAATATGTATAAACCTGTCAATTGCAATGCTCCTCATCGGTGACAAACATGCACCCGACGCAGAAACCGGACCGCCGGTCGCGCCGACCGTTTCCAACTTATTCTGCTTGAAAAATATGTAGGATTGGTTGAGCTGCATAAGTTCTTCCCCCTCACCGGGGTGCTCCTCAAGCCAAAGACATACAAGTGCCATCGTGATGGACTTATTTGTAAATATACCCCGTTCAACCAGAATTTTTCCGATGGATGTATACGGATGGCCAGACTTGCCGTCAAAGGAAACCGACATGTCTGCTCCATCAATGCATTGAAGAAGTGCCGAGCCCTGTATATGAACCGTATAAAGATCTACCCGATTTTCAAACCAGGCCAGTATTTCTGTATGGTCCGGAATGTTTCCCTGCTCTATTGATTTTCTATTGGGGCAATGACTCATTTTGTTACCGTTCTGCAGACCCCATTCGAACGTATCTGGAAACTGTTTGTAGGTACCGGGTTTGAATTTTTTTAAAAGACGGGGTTTTGCAAGAAGCGGTATTTTATATCGCGCATTCCGTTTCCGACTAATTTTGAATTCCGGTTGATAATAACCGGTTACATGTCCCGCCTGACTGTTGGTCCATACCGTAAAATTATCTTCAAAAAAGGATCGACAATTGTCAGGGCCTGGATTGTTTTCAATTCTCGCATAAGCCGCCAGCACAGGATGCAGGCTTAAAGGATCAAAATTCAGGTCTCGTTTGTCCGGTGTCATTGTTGCAAGCTTGCTGACGGACAGGGAAAAGGCGGCAAATGCCGCCTTAAAATCTTCATCCTGCCAGTCGTCAAGACTGGATATAGGTACTTGTTTCAGCACAATCAGTCTGCGGCTTCTGAACCGACAAGCTTCCAGTTAGGATCGCGTGTGGACAGATCTCTCACAAATGTCCAGATATCCCTAACCGTACGAACTTCTGTTGGATCACCATCAATAACATGATTTTCAGTGTCCCGGGTCGAGGATATAATTTTGCTCACAAACCTGACAGTCACCAGAGCTTCATGGTTTTCAACGGTTGTTTCGATAATCGAAGCTGCATCAAGACCAACAAAGCTGAAATCAACTGAATGATTGTCTTTTTCCCGTTGATCAATCGCCGAAACAAATCCGTCATATACTTCTTTGCCCAACAACCGCTTAAGCGTTTTTTTGTCGCCGGTAGCAAAGGCTGTGACAATCATTTCATAAGCAGCTTTTGAACCTTCAATAAAAATCTTTTTATCAAAGTCCGGATCGGCTTTCATTATCGCCGCGAGAGCTGCATCAACAGGCGCAACAACCTCGTCTTCGGATTCGGTGATTTTTTCCGCCCGGGCTTTTTTATTACCACCACGATCAGACAGGCTTACAACGTTGTCTGAACGGTCATCAGACTGTTCATCATCTTTATTTCGCGACCCAAATCCATCCGGTGGTCGCCGTTCATTTCCTGTGCGTTTGCCAAGTACACTTCTCAAGTTGATAAAAATAAATATAGCAATGCCAAGAAGAATAACATTAATCGGATCAAAAATTGCTGACATACGCTATGTCCAGTCCTTTTATAAAATCTTGCGGTTGTGGTCTTACCATACCTATATGTAAGACGCACAGATGCAAAGTCCAAGATGACTTTTGAATCATCATGCAGATATGCACTTGAAAAAGTGTTGCCAAATTATTCTTTAAAGAACAAACGTGGAAAAGTCTTATGCCAATTTTTTGGATTATCCCAATTCTTTTTATCGGGGTGCCTGTTATCGAGATCGGTTTGCTCATCGAAATCGGTGGTCGAATTGGTGCACTTTACACAATTGCACTTATAATTTTTACAGCTCTTCTTGGATCCTGGTTGTTAAGACAACAGGGGTTTTCATTATTGAAAAAAATTCAAAAGGACATGTCGGAAAATAAACTGCCGGGCAGGGAACTGGTCCATGGAGTAATGATCATTGTTGCCGGAGTGTTATTGCTAACGCCGGGATTTGCGACAGATGCAATTGGATTTTTATTGTTTATACCGGTAGTTCGGGATTTCCTGTGGACATTTGGTGTGAGTAATTTTTTGCAAAAGCGTGCCCGTTTTACTGCCTCAAATGGTTCGAAAGAATTTCAACGTTCATTTGGAACTTCAAACTCATCCATAAATACGCCCGACAGAAAAACTGAAAAACCCGTAATTGATCTTGATGAAGCTGATTATGTAGATGTTTCGTCTTTGAATAAAAACGCTGAATCTCCTTGGAATGACAAAAACTAGAACWGGATTATGTTTCTCACAGATGTGWGAGTTCCAAGCGYATCCTTGTATCCATTGAAWACACATGGTACGCGGTCTGAAACACAATTAGATATTTATTATAGCAACGGAAATTTCAGGATTTATTATGGCCAGTGAAAACGAAACAAACGGCGCGGCAGCTGAAGGCGAGAGCGGAGCGGCTCCAAGCGTTCGTATCCTAGCCCAGTACATCAAGGATCTTTCCTTTGAAAATCCCGGTGCACCAAATTCCTTGCGTKCCCGCGAAAATGCTCCAAACATCAGCATTCAGATAAATGTCGAAGCAACACCTTTGTCCGAGACTGATTTTAATGTGGAGCTAACACTTGAAGGCAAAGCCGAAGATGGCGAAGAAGTTGTTTTCAGCGCTGAGCTGGTTTACGGCGGTGTTTTCAAAATAGAAAACATTCCTGTTGAACAAATGCACCCTTTTGTAATGATTGAATGTCCCCGTCTTCTGTTCCCGTTTGCCAGACAGGTGATTGCGGATGTCACTCAAAAAGGTGGCTTCCCTCCTTTGATGATTGATCCAATCGATTTTGCGCAGCTCTATGCCCAGCGTATGGAACAACTTCAGAAGCAGGCAGAAACAGAAACCAAACAATAGGCAATCTGTTTACTGCTTTAATGAAAGGCCGGATTTTCCGGCCTTTTTTGTAATTATTTTTTCAACCACATTGGATTGTCGCCCAGAGTTTTAATGAACTTCAGGTGCTTGTCTTTATCTTCATCTGTGAGACGGGATGGAAGTGATGTTGATCTCTGTCGAGCATTGTTATTTCCGACCAAACCAATAGATGTTTCACGTGAATCATTGCTATTTTGGTCAGCGGAAAAAAGCGCTGTCTGACGCCCTCCCAAAAGCTCGATATAAACTTCTGCAAGAATTTCGCTATCCAGCAGTGCCCCGTGTTTGGCGCGTCTTGAATTATCAATGCCAAATCTTTTGCATAATGCATCCAGTGAATTTGGTCCTGCAGGAAATTTTTTTCTTGCCAGTAAAAGTGTGTCAATCGCAATGGTGTCGGGAAGGGGTTTTAATTTTTGCCTGGTTAATTCAGCATTCAAAAAACCCATATCAAATCTGGCGTTGTGAATTACCAGCTTTGCTCCATCAATAAATTTCAAAAAATCCTGCACGATGTCTTTGAACAGAGGCTGCTTTAGAAGAAATTCATCCCCCAGACCGTGAACGTCAAATGCCTCTTTTGGCATCGATCTTTCAGGATTTATATATTGGTGATAAATGTTCCCGGTGGGCAATTGATCTATCAGTTCGACACCACCAATTTC
>JAESRR010000050.1 GCA_016764535.1 Cohaesibacteraceae bacterium
GAATATCCGGATTAATATTTGTTTCTAAACATGTTTGGCCGGGGCAACAATTAAATTGCCCCGACCAATTCATCAGGCAGCTTTGGCGTAAGCAGTGCCGAGTTCTTCTGCAACACGTTGGGCATATGGTTTCAGATTTGAAAATTTGCGTATTTGGTCAGCCAGTGCAGAATTGGGAAGTACAGCAAGACCGTGCAAAAGTATGGCGGCAAGGCTGGCATCAACATAACTGATCGTTTCACCCAAAAAATACGGATTGTCTCCAAGTGTAATGCTGATTGAGGACAAATCTTTTTGAGCAAGCGCAAGCCGTTGCTGTGATGTGTGATCACCGTAGCCTTGCAAAGAGAGTTTTGTTTTTACTTTTGCTCTTGTTTCCAAAGCAATCGATTCCGGAGCTCCAGTGAAAAATGTCTCTACAATGGTTTTGAAATTTTCTTCATCCAGCCAGCGATGACAGACAAGGATGTAATAGAGGGAGTGTTCGGCAAGGCGTACGAACGCATTTGCTGTTGCCAAATCCTTGGGCCCATAACCACCCGTAAAATCTGCTCCATGCTCATCTTCCAGATACTCCTTGATGTGTTCTGAATCGGGGATCAATCTGTCGCCGTGTTTAAGGACAGGCAGACGTCTTTTTGGAGCGTTATGAAATACTTCGGGACGTATGTCCGTTTTCACTTCACTTCCGGCCATGGATAACAGGAAGTCAATTTTGGTACAAAATGGACTGCCGCTGGAAAGCCCAAAACCTGGACCAAATTTTTGGTGGGTGAACATTAATTTCTCCGTTAATTTGCTTTCCACACCATTTAGCAACATGCTACTGACAGCATGGTGTCAGTAGCATGCAATTATACCCGGATATTGGAAAATACGATGAGGCGTGCAGATAGATTATTATTGATTGTGCAAATACTAAGGCGTCAGGAAGGCAGAGTAACAGCCGATACTATCGCGCAAGAGCTTGAGATCTCGGTGCGGACGCTTTACCGGGATATTGTCACATTACAGTCAACAGGAGTGCCTGTCCGGGGAGAAGCCGGGTACGGATATGTGCTTGAAGACGGGTACGACTTGCCCCCTCTTATGTTTACAATTGATGAGCTTGAAGCAATCATGATGGGGTTACGGGTTGTTGAAAAACGCGGAGACGAACAATTGGCGCGGTCTTCCCGGGACATAATTGGAAAGATAGCAACGGTATTGCCGGAAGATCTGAAAGATCGTTTTCTTGAATCACCACTGGTTGCACCGGATGCCGTTTATCTGGATCCGCCACCGGCACATTTTGATTTACAGATAATACGGGAAGCCATTCGTAATCAAACCAAGCTCGATATTAGTTACATGGATGCGAAAGGTGATGCGGGTGAAAGGATCATTTGGCCCATAACTCTTGCTTTTTTTGCAAGTTCCCGCCTCATTGTTGCCTGGTGTGAGAAACGTCAGGCATTTCGTTCTTTTCGTGTCGACCGGATTAGCAGACTTGTTTGCCTCGATGAACGTTACAGGGAAAATAGAAATGTGCTTCGCAAACGCTGGAAGCAGGAACAGGAAGCCAAACTACTACAAATTCGCAAGGAAAGGTCCGAATGCGGTCAGATTAAAGGCGATATGACCGGCTTTTGCATGCCATCTTCTTCAAGAGCTCTATCAGAATAGAGAACCCGGTTTCCATCAATCTTCCATTGCTTTTCTGCCACCAACTGCAACGCGTGTACATATAATTTGTGTTCTACACCAAGAAGTCTTGCAGTGAGGCTGTCTTCGTCATCCAGATCCAGAACAGGTATTGTTGCCTGTGCAATAATTGGTCCTTCGTCCATTTCAGGTCGAACAAAATGGACGGTACATCCAACAAACCGGCACCCGGCATCAAGGGCACGTTTTTGTGTGTGTAATCCTTTAAAGGCCGGCAACAAGGATGGATGGATGTTGATCAGTCGGTTTTTCCATTTGTTTACGAACCAGGGAGTAAGCAGGCGCATAAACCCGGCAAGGCAAATCAGTTCAATGCCATGATTTTTCAGTTTGGTATGCATTGCGCGATCAAATAGTWCACGCTCTTCAAAATCGCGATGATTAATCACACAGGTTTCAATATTGTTGTCTTTTGCGAAACCCAGACCGCCCGCATCCGGATTGTTGGCCAGTACCAAAGCAATTCTGGCTGGAAAGCCGGGTGCAGTAGAAGCTTTCACAAGGCTGGCCATATTGCTGCCCCGGCCGGATATGAGCACGGCAGTTTTCAACGGACCGCTCATTCCGGTTGATTGATCTGAAGATTGTTTTTGTAAACGACCGCAGCGTCTTTGCGCTGGTGAACAGAACCCAGCACTGAAACTGTTTCGCCGTTTTCACGAAGGACCTTTGACACTTCGTCGACCATATTTGCACTAACAATAATTATCATGCCGACACCGCAATTGAATGTACGCAGCATTTCTTCCTGATCTATGCCTCCAAGATGAGACAACCACGAAAAAACAGGAAGAACTTCAACAGCTTCAAGATCGATTGTCACTGCCAGATCGTCCGGTAACACCCGGGGAATATTTTCTGTAAACCCGCCACCGGTTATGTGAGCAAGTGCCCTGATCCCGTCTGTTTGCCTTATTGCTTCCAGCAGAGGGCGAACATAAATTCGGGTCGGGGTGAGCAGAGCATCGCCAAGTTTCTGATCCTGATCAAATGGCGCCGGGCAATTCCAATCCAGATTGTTGTCTTTAACCAGTCTTCTTACCAGGGAAAATCCATTTGAATGTACACCGGTTGATGCAAGACCGAGTACAATATCGCCTGTTGATATTTTTCGTGGTAAAAGTGCGTCACGTTCAGCAGCGCCAACAGCGAAGCCGGCAAGATCGTAGTCCTTGTCTTGATACATACCCGGCATTTCGGCTGTTTCGCCACCGATCAGAGCGGCACCTGCAAGTTTACAACCTTCGGCAATTCCATTCACAACTTCGGTAGCGGCGTCAACGTCAAGAGCGCCTGTCGCGTAGTAATCCAGAAAGAAAAGAGGTTCGGCACCCTGTACGATCAAATCGTTCACACACATGGCCACCAGATCGATGCCGACTGTGTCGTGTTTGTTCGCGTCTATTGCGATTTTTAATTTGGTCCCGACACCATCATTGGCAGCGACAAGAATGGGGTCTTTGAACCCGGCAGCCTTTAGATCGAACAGTCCGCCGAAACCACCCAGATTGGTGTCAGAGCCGGGACGTGATGTGGATTTGACTGCCGGTTTGATAGCTTCGACCAACGCATTGCCTGCATCTATGTCGACGCCGACATCAGCATAGGTATAGCTATTTTGTCCGTCCGGAGATTTGCTCATGGGTATTGTTCCAATAAGGCTGTGCAAAAAGTGATTGGCAATTCACACGCTTTACGGTTCATGGCAAGTGTTTCACAGAACAAATTGTGATTTTCTCGCCGAGTACCTATATTTCTTGAAAGAATGGTTACGGCCATTCCTCTTTTTGAGGCCATCTTGCCATGAATTGGTCGCTTAAAGTCATTGGTCGCTTAAAGTCATTGGTCATTGAAAGTTAGTGGTCGCTGGATCAGCCGTATCAGCGACCGGCATTATACGAGGTTTATTTTTTTGACGCTCCCAAATCTAATTACGATCGCCCGTCTGTTTCTTGTACCTGTCATCATTTGGTTGATCATCGATTCATATCATGTTTTGGCGTTTTGGTTGTTTTTGCTTGCCGGGCTGTCTGACGGGATTGATGGATTTCTCGCGCGAAGATTTGGCCTCGAGTCTGAACTGGGTACATATCTGGACCCTATTGCCGACAAGGCCTTGCTGGTTTCATTGTTTTTGGTATTGGGTTTCAGAGAGGCTCTGCCTTTTTGGCTGGCAATATTGGCGGTCAGTCGCGATATTCTCATTGTCGGGGCGGTGTTGTTATCATGGATCGTTAACAAGCCCGTAAAAATGAAACCGTTATTTGTGTCAAAGGCAAATACTGTTGCGCAAGTTATATTGATTGCAAGTGTAATGGCTGCCAATGCATATCAGGGACCTATTGAGTCACTCATACCGATCCTTGTATATGTGACTGGTGCTTTAACGGCTTTTTCCGCGTTTGCGTATCTTCTTCAGTGGATCAGGCATATGGCCAAACCGGGTGCGATGGATGTGCGTTCCTTGAAAAAAAAGACAGATCATCACCATGATAATCGTGAAGTAGGCGGGAGAGACAACTTATGAGCATTAAAAGGCATTTCATATTTTGGTGCAGCACTCTGATTGTTATGATTGTCGGACTGTATGTTTTCAGAAGTATTTTGTTGCCATTTGTAGCTGGCATGGCACTCGCTTATATGCTTGATCCGGTGGCGGACCGCCTTCAGTCGATCGGATGTAGTCGACTATGGTCGACAATCATTATACTTCTGCTTTTTGTCATCGTTTTCCTGATGTCGCTAATGATCATAATTCCAATTCTGGGAAGCCAGCTTCTAAGTTTCATTGAATCTCTGCCGGGTTATGTAAAGTCACTACAGCAGGTTCTGACCAAGACGAGTGAAAGCGGACTGGACCTGTTCCTCGATAAATCAATTGCTGAAAAAATCCGGGCTTCATTTGGCAGTATTGTAGATGAGGGGGCACAATGGCTGGCCAAATTGCTTGGTTCGGTTCTGAGTGGCGGGGAAGCAATCCTCAATATTTTGTCATTGCTGGTAATTACGCCGGTTGTTGCGTTTTATCTTTTGTGGGATTGGGATCAAATGGTTGACAAAATCGACAGTTGGTTACCGCGTCAACACCAGAAGCTTATTCGCACATTAGCCAAAGAGATGGATGCAGTTGTTGCAGATTTTGTACGTGGCCAAATGACTCTTGGGCTCGTTATGGGTATTTTCTATGCGGCCTGCCTGATGATTGTGGGTCTTAAATTTGGACTGCTTATCGGACTGGGTGCGGGTTTTATCAGTTTTATACCCTATGTCGGCGCAATTCTGGGATTCGTTGTCGCAGGGGGAGTAGCCCTTGTGCAATTTTGGCCGGACCCGACCCCCATACTAATTACAGTCGCGATATTCGTTGTTGGTCAGTTTTTGGAAGGCAATGTTCTGCAGCCATATCTGGTTGGCGATAAGATCGGTTTACATCCGGTGTGGTTGATGTTTGCCCTTCTTGCGTTTGGAACACTGTTTGGCTTCGTTGGCTTGCTAATCGCCGTCCCGACTGCAGCTGCCATCGGGGTTCTTGTGAGATATGGTCTGTCACGTTATCTGGACAGTCCGATGTATCATGGCAAGCCGGCTGAATAAATAATGTTGGTAGTATTTGTCCCAAACGGATGACAAGAGAGTAAACATGGCCGATTTCCGGCAATTGACCCTGGATCTACCTCATCAAATTTCGATGAGCAGGGACGATTATTTAAAGGGTGCTCCTAACTCAGGGGCATTTGAGCTGATTGAAAGCTGGCCGGACTGGCCTTCCCGGGTTTTGCTCCTTGCGGGTCCTGTTGGTTCGGGCAAAACTCACCTCGCCGGTTTGTGGGCCGAGCGTGTGAATGCGGTGTCTCTGCCGGTTGAAGAACTGGTTCATTATGATCCTATGAACCTTGTAAAGTGCGGTGCAGTATTGATTGAAGATGCTGATGGCACCGGGCGGGATGATATTGCTCTGTTTCATCTTCTTAACGCGGCACGAGAGGTCAATGCATCGGTTCTGATTACAGCACGTACCTGGACAGATGGATGGGGAGTACAACTTGCGGACCTGCTTTCGAGATTGCGAGCCGCGACTCCGGTTGAGCTTGGCGAACCGGATGATGAATTGTTGAAAGCTGTTTTGTTAAAATTGTTTGCAGATCGTCAGCTTGTTGTTCCAATGTCGGTAATAGATTTTGTCGTTGTCAGAATGGAACGGTCATTGGGGGCTGCGGGTCAAATTGTTGATCAACTTGATCGTATCGCGCTGGCCGAAACCAGATCCATAACCCGGCCTTTGGCCGCCCGGATAATGAGTGCGCTTGAGGAGAAGCAAAGTATCGAAGACTACGAGATGGCGACATTGCCATTTTCCTGAATCATGGCACGGGGACCGATGTAAAACTGGTAAGTAAATCAACATTGTTCCGGTATGGTGATTATGGATGACCTTCAGTCAGGATTTATCGTGAACGAAAATCAAAGTAACAGGCTTCGAGCAGTGTCGGATTTATGTGCAGATAATGCTCCTGAAAAATCGAAAAATACCGGTATTTCAAAAATGTCGTCTGATGACATTCCTGTTCCTGTGAATGACATGAATAGTAATCCGGAACGGTTTATTAATCGGGAGGTTTCCTGGCTGGAGTTTAACAGCCGGGTTCTTGAAGAAACCGAGAATGAACTTCATCCATTGCTCGAGCGCGTCCGGTTTTTAACGATTTCAGCAGATAATCTTGATGAGTTTTTTATGGTTCGTGTCGCCGGTTTGAAAGGTCAGGAAAGAGCTGGTATTTCGGAAATTAGTGCGGATGGCCTGAGCGCACGTGCGCAACTGGAAAAAATAAGCAGTTCCGTTGAAAAACTGGGCAACAGGCAGCAGGGGCGCTGGAGTGCATTGCGGGAGGAACTTGCTTGTTCCGATATTGTTTTGATTGAACCTCCCGGGTTGACAGATGCTGAATTCAAATGGCTCGAACAACACTTTATTGACAAAATTTTTCCGGTACTCACCCCGCTTGCCGTCGATCCGGCACATCCATTTCCTTTTATACCGAATTTGGGCTTCACTCTGGGACTCGAATTGAAAAATCGTAAGGATTCTACGCGGCTTACCGGCTTGCTAAGAATTCCCGCACTTCTAAATAGATTTGTCCAGCTTCCTGTTGATGCGGGTCAGCATGTTTCCCGATTCATCCTGATTGAGCAGGCCATAACATTGTTCATTGAGCGGTTGTTCCCGGGGTATGATGTCAAGGGGCAGGGAACATTCAGGGTCATTCGGGATTCTGATCTGGAAATAGAAGATGAAGCCGAGGATCTGGTTCGATTATTTGAATCCGCGCTCAAGAGACGACGGAGAGGCAGTGTCATTCGATTGGAAATTGAACGGGCCATGCCAGAGAAATTGCGTGATTTTGTGGCCGAAGCGACAGGCGTGCAACCAAATGAAATATTTTTGGTAGATGGCATTCTTGCGCTGAATGATTTAGCCGAAATCGTTGAACTGGACCGCCCGGCATTGAAGTTTCCTGCATATTCTGCCAGATTTCCGGAACGAATTCGAGATCACGGTGGCGATTGTCTGGCTGCCATCAGGGAAAAAGATCTGGTGGTTCATCATCCCTATGAATCATTTGATGTTGTCGCCCGGTTTTTGAAGCAGGCTGCGTCAGACCCTCATGTGGTTGCAATCAAGCAAACACTTTATAGAACTTCCAAAAACTCACCAATAGTCAAGGCCCTGATAGAGGCTGCTGACGCTGGAGTGTCCGTTACGGCACTGATCGAGTTAAAGGCCCGTTTTGATGAAGAGGCCAACATTCAATGGGCCCGGGATCTGGAACGAGCCGGTGTTCAGGTCGTTTTTGGATTTATAGAACTGAAAACACATTCCAAACTGTCGCTGATCGTTCGCAGGGAGAACGACAAATTACGTAGCTACTGTCATATTGGAACCGGAAATTACAATCCGGTTACCGCAAAAATATATACCGATTTATCGTTTTTTACGGCAGACCAGTCAATTGCTCGCGATGTCGCCAGGGTTTTTAATTTTATCACGGGATATGCAGAACCCGTTGATGTTCAAAAACTTGCAGTTTCTCCCTACACCATGCGCCAAAAAATTCTGGATGGGATTGACGGAGAAATTCAGAATTTTCGCTCCGGTCGAAAGGCACAGGTCTGGCTTAAAGCGAACTCACTGGTTGATCCTGAAATAATTGATGCGTTGTATCGCGCCAGTCAGGCGGGCGTCAAAATCGATTGTATAATTCGCGGGATATGTTGCCTGAGACCGCAAGTTAAAGGATTGTCTGAAAATATCCGGGTAAAATCTATCATCGGCCGGTATCTGGAACACTCAAGGATTTATTGCTTCGGGAATGGTGACGGGCTGCCATCGAAAAATGCTATTGTGTACATGGGATCTGCTGATTTAATGCCACGTAATCTGGATTGGCGAGTGGAAGTTGCGGTAAAAATTGAAAACCCCACTGTCCATGCGCAACTTCTTGAACAGATAATGGTCGCAAATTTTCTCGACAATGAACAAAGTTGGGAAGTTCAACCAGATGGCACTTCAAAAAGAATACAGGCGAAGGAAGGGCAGGAAAAATTTAATGCCCATCAGTACTTTATGACGAACCCAAGCCTGTCTGGAAGAGGTGTTTCGTTAAAAAACGATTCTCCAAGAATTTTTCCGATCAGATGAATGGCAGGCGGGCCACTGGCAAATATGTACAATTCACTGATGGGAACGGTATATTGAATGCAGTAAATCCTGTTGCTGTGATTGATATTGGATCAAATTCCATCCGCCTGGTTATCTATGAAGGGCTTAACAGGGATTTATCCCCGTTGTTCAATGAGAAAGTCCTCTGCGGACTGGATAGAGGCGTTGCACGTACAGGTAGCCTTGAAGAAAAGGCTGCAGACCGGGCCCTCAGAGCCATAAAACGATTTTTTATGCTGAGTGAGCAAGCAAATGTATCCAGTGTCGTTGTACTCGCCACAGCAGCAGTTCGGGAAGCTGATAACGGACCGTCGTTTTTGTCAAAAGTGGACGATATTTGTGGTGGGAAAGTCATCGTCCTGTCAGGCGAGGAAGAGGCCAGATTTTCTGCATCAGGAATAAAGTCAGGATTCCGAAATCCTGTCGGTTGTGTCGGGGACATGGGGGGAGGCAGTCTTGAACTCGTTGGTTTGGGGATAGGCAAAGAGGAAAAGGGTACAACATATCCGCTTGGCGGAATTCGATTACGTGAAGTTACCAGTGGATCGATATCTGAAGCGGCTAATATATCCCGGCGGGCATTGAAGCAATCGAAGGTACTTTCGTTACTCAAGGGCAACGTGTTTTATGCGGTCGGGGGGACCTGGAGAACATTGGCGCGTCTTCATATGGCAGAGGTGGGTTATCCTCTTCGTGTCATGCACAATTACAGAATTAGTGGACCGCAATTTAGAAATCTTTGCGAGATGGTAGAACGCTGTGACCTGGAAATGCTGGCCGGGATAGGCGATATATCAAAAGTCAGACAGGCACTTCTGCCCTATGGTGCTGCTGTGTTGCGCCAGATAATAGAAATCGGAGAACCTGCCGAGATTATCATGTCCGCATTGGGTGTCAGGGAAGGGTATTTGTTTGAATTGCTTTCCCGGGATCAACAGAGGGAAGACGCCCTGATCCTTGCATGCAAAAAATTGTGCCGACTTCGCTCGAGGTCGCACAGGTTTGCGGAAGAGATATTTGAATGGTCCGAGAAAGTTTATGCAGTAATCGGGATTAAGGATACGCCTGAACAAAAGCGGCTTAGAAGAGCCGCATGTTTGATTTCGGATATGGGATGGCGTGCCCACCCGGACTATCGCGGAGAACAGAGCCTTAACGTCATTGCCCACGCAGCGATTACCAGTATTGACCACCCGGGAAGGGCGTTTTTGGCACTTTGTATGTTTTATCGGTATGAAGGTATTTCCGGCGCTCACCCCGGCTCGCGATTGAGGGAAATAGCTGGTCCTGAAAATATTGATCTGGCGAGAAAACTGGGTTCTTTTCTCCGTCTGGCCTATGTTGCCGGTGCTTCTTTCCCCGGGATGTTGTCACAGATGAAACCGATCCGGCAAGACAATCGTATTTTGCTCAAAATCGACGCTTCATTATTGGGTTCGATGAGCGAGAAATTACCCCGCCGCTGGCAGTCCTTTTCGCAATATTGTGGTTTTGAAGGGATAATTGCCGAAGGTTGATTGTTTGAATATTTCGATCAATTCGCCCGGTTAGAATTTATCAAGGTCACAAGATGACTTCCGGGAAATTCTCGTCTGGTTCATTTGTGAGGTCAACCACTACGACTTTTTTGTCCTGAAGGCGCAGTGCTATATCACCATTTTTTATTTTGAGTGCAAACTGACCAAACAATTCCCTTCGCCAACCCTTGAGAGCAGCTACTTCAGCCTGGTCATCTGCGGCGATTCTGTCCAGATCATCAACAGTTGCGATTACTTTTGCCGCCACGCCATTTCGCTCGCTGGTCATTTTGAGGAGCACTTTCATAAGGTCAACTGCCGCGGCAGATCCCTCGGGAGCCTGCCGACCTTTGGGCATTATTGGTAATTGGTCTCTGGGCAAAGCAACAGCAACTGCAACGCATTCCAATATATCAGAAGCCGTTTTTGACCGTTCAAACCCTTTTGGTATGGTTCGTAGAGCGCCCATGGATTGAACATCAACTGGTTGCTGGATCGATATTTCAAATATCGCGTCGTCTTTAAGAACGCGATTACGCGGAACATTCCTGGCCTGGGCCTCTTTTTCGCGCCATGCCGCCAAATGTTGCATAACCGCAAATTCCCGGGGTTTTCTTACCCGCATTTTCATGCGTGTCCAGGCGCGGTGAGGTTCAAGTTGATAAGTCGAGGGAGATGTAAGGACTTCCATCTCTTCACTTACCCAGCCAGATCTATCCTGTTCTTCAAGATTGGCACGCAAAGCGTGGTACACATCGCGCAAATGTGTGACATCGGCGAGCGCGTAATCAAGTTGTCTTTGAGAAAGCGGTCGACGGCTCCAATCAGTAAAGCGATGGGTCTTGTCAATCCTGTTACCGGTTAATTTCAGTACAAGCTGATCATAGCTTACCGAATCGCCAAAGCCACAAACCATTGCAGCAACCTGGGTGTCGAAAATCGGATGAGGAATTAACCTGGCCTGGTGAAATACTATTTCAATATCCTGCCGCCCGGCGTGGAAAACCTTCACCACACTCTCATCGGCCATTAATTCGTAAAATGGCGCTAAATCGATTCCATCCGCCAAAGGGTCAATTATTACTGCACTGTCCGGCCCTGCGACCTGAATTAAACAGAGTTTTGGCCAATAGGTGGTTTCACGAAGGAATTCCGTATCGACGGTGGCGTAGTCTGCCTTTGCGAAGTGAGCACACGCTTCGGCAAGATCCAGTGTTGTGGTAATGACTTTCATTATTCAAAGCTATAGCGCGACTCTTGCTTGTTTGGCCATTGCCTGTGTGCGTTTTTTCCAAATTTAGGCATTTTGTTGAAAAATATGCCCCTGAAAAGCCTATAAAGTCGGGATGCACGCATCCATTAGATTGTTAGGTATCGCCACCTGTACATAAGCCAACAACACTTGACAAAACAATGAGGTCATGCGCTGTTCCCGGCAACTGTCAGCAGTCGCTGGCCTTGATTAATGACACTCAAAAATCGGATTTTTCAATGCATCGCTATCGTAGTCACACCTGCGGAGAACTTCGCGACGATAACGCAGGTAATAAAGTACGTCTTTCGGGATGGGTCCACCGGGTTCGTGACCATGGCGGTGTGCTTTTTATTGATTTGCGAGATCACTACGGCCTGACACAGATTGTTGCCGATCCGGATTCGCCGGCATTTGCCAGCGTGGACAAGGTTCGTGCTGAGTGGTGTATATGTATAGATGGTGTTGTAAAATCACGAGCTTCAGAAGCTGTAAACAAAAATTTGGGCACAGGCGAAATTGAAGTTTTTGTAGAAAAAATCGAAATTCTCGGCTCTTCACTGGAATTGCCATTGCCGGTTTTTGGAGATCTGGAATATCCCGAAGAAACCCGTTTGAAATACAGGTTCCTTGATTTGCGCAGGGAGCGCCTCCACGAAAACATTAAAACACGTTCCGCGGTCATCCGGTCCATTCGATCCCGGATGGAAGAAGGCGGGTTCACAGAATACCAAACGCCCATTTTGACTGCATCCAGCCCCGAAGGGGCCCGGGATTTCCTCGTGCCTTCCAGAATTCACCCTGGTAAATTTTATGCGCTGCCGCAGGCACCCCAGCAATTCAAGCAATTGTTGATGATTGGCGGATTTGATCGTTATTTTCAAATTGCGCCCTGTTTCCGTGATGAAGATCCACGCGCAGACCGTTTGCCCGGGGAGTTTTATCAGCTTGATGTCGAAATGAGTTTTGTAGAAGAAGAAGATGTTCTTTCCATCATGGAACCGGTTATCAGGGGCGTGTTTGAAGAGTTTTCAAATGGAAAACCCG
>JAESRR010000202.1 GCA_016764535.1 Cohaesibacteraceae bacterium
GTTTATCACGGTCCGAGCCTGTTGCACCCGCTTGCTCCCCCGTTTCAATCAGGTAATCGACAATACCGGTCGAACTATATGCCAGTTCATAATTGGGATTACCCGGTTCGAGTTTCCCCGGAACCTTGTCCTTGCCATAAAAGTAATGATAGAGAGAATCCAGCTCCAGCAACAAATCATATTTGCCATACATGACGGCGCAATGTGGGCCATATGTTTTGTAAAGACTGAAGACATAATAATCGACATCCCACGCTTGCACATCAATCGCCCGATGCGGCGCGTAAGCGACGCCATCAACACAAAGTTTCGCGCCATATTCATGAACAAGACTGGCGATCTGTGCGACCGGCTGCACAACACCAACGACGTTGGAGACATGATGCACACAGACAAGACGGGTTTTGTCACTCATCAGTGGCACCAGATCTTCAATTTCAAGATCACCAGATTCATGATTAAACGGCCAGAATTTGATAACAATACCAAACTCTTCCAATCGCACCCACGGTCCAATATTGGATTCATGATCCGCCACCGTCACAACAATTTCGTCACCTGGCGATAATTGGCTACGCATCGAATTTGCAAGATTTTGCAACAATACGGTGGTGGAATGACCAAAGATGATTTCTTCTTCACGCGTCGCATTCATGAATGTCTTCATCGCGGTTCGACCGGCATAAAGAGCATCAGCTGCGGCCCTGGAAGTCTCGTAGGTGCCACCAATCTGCACGTTTTTTTCGAACAGATATTCGCTAATCCGGCTGACAGCTCCCTTGACAATCTGGGACCCACCGGCATTGTCAAAAAACGTCCATCCATTGGATAGCGCCGGGAACTGACTGCGAATGAATGTTTCATCAAGAGCGCTATGTGTGCTCATAATAATCCTGCCTCTTGTGATATTATCAATGTTGAAGGACCGCTTGCAAAAAACTGCGGGTCCGTTCCTGTTTCGGGTTGTCAAAAATCTCTTCAGGCGTACCGGTTTCAACGACGCTTCCGCTATCCATGAAGATGACGCGATCGGCCACCTGGCGGGCAAATCCCATTTCATGCGTTACCACAACCATGGTTACACCACTTCCTGCGAGTGATTTCATCACGTCCAGCACTTCTCCCACCATTTCCGGATCAAGAGAACTCGTTGGTTCATCAAACAAAAGTACCTTTGGCTCCATTGCAAGTGCCCGGGCAATCGCAACACGCTGTTGTTGTCCCCCGGATAAATGTTCGGGGAATTTATCTGCCTGCTCTGCAATTCCCACACGCTCCAAAAGAGCATAGGCCTTTTCTTCCGCGAGACCGGCATCTGTTTTACGCACACGAATTGGAGCCAAAGCTACATTACGAAGGACAGTGAGATGCGGGAACAAATTAAACGACTGAAATACCATCCCAACTTCGGAACGCACCCTGGCCAAATCCCTGCCACGTTTCACACAAATTCCATCAACTTCAATGCGACTCGCCTTATCAAAATCTTCCAGCAAGTTGATACAGCGGATCAGTGTGGATTTGCCGGAGCCTGAAGGCCCGATAACGCAAACCACTTCACCTTCGGCAATTTCCAGATTGATATTATGCAGAGCCTGAAAATCCCCATAATGTTTATTGAGTTGCCTGATTTKAATAATATTGCTCATGATCACCTTCCCCTGCTCAAGCGACGTTCCAGATAAGACACAGCCAGAACCAACGGCCATAACAAGGCAATGTAAATAAGTGCGGCACCTATCAAAGGTGACGGGTTGGCTGCAAGCGCCTGAGCCTGTGTCGCCTGTTTTAACAGATCGGGCATSGCWACCACAGATGCCAAAGCGGTRTCCTTGAGCACATTGATACAATTGTTGGTCAATGGCGGGATAACAATTTTCAAAGCCTGGGGCAGAATTATATCAACCATTTTATGGCGATAGGAAAGTCCGAGCGCCTCGGACGCCTCAAACTGCCCTTTGGGAATTGCTTCAATGCCGGACCGGTAAATTTCTGCCGAATAGGCCGCAGACACAATGGTTAACGCGGTAACGGCAGACATAAATGCCGACAATCGGATGCCAACAAATGGCAGGGCGTAGTACACAATAATCAACAAAACCAACAACGGGATGGAGCGGAAAATGTCAATATACAGCTTACACAGCAATCGAAACGGATATGGCGCATAAAGCCGCACCAAAACCAGAAACATACCCAGTACAAGACCGGCTATAATGCTGGTTGCACCAATCTGTATTGTGACCAACAGGCCACGCATCAGCAGCGGGAATGATTCAATAAGAACAGGGACGTTAAAAAACGTATCGAGAAGATCCATGCCTACCTCAACTCACGACAAATGTGGAGCGTGATGGAACGATTACTGTAATATCCTCAAGGGTCGGGACATCACAAATTCAATGAGAGGTGACAAACCTGTTGCCACCACCTCAAACAACAGGCAAATGCCTATTTATGTTTTGGCATATCAAGAACCATAACTGTGGAAGTTGTGTCCTCTGGCGTAGCGCCAAACCATTTTTCATGAAGGCCTGCGATAAAGCCTTCATTTTTTAAAGTGGTCAATACGACATTCACTTCACTTGCCAAAGGATCGTCCTTGGCAAACATCATGGAATATTTCTCACCRGTGGTAATGCGCTGCACGACCTTTAGATTAGGCTTGTCTTTGGTGTAATAMAGCAGAGCCGGAATATCACTGATATATCCATCCAAACGACCGGTATTCAGATCAAGCATGGCATTKGTGAGGCCCTCAAAACGCCGGATATCACTAAAACCATATTCACTACTATGTTCTGTTGCCCACATATCGCCTGTGGAACCGGTATCAACGCCGACMACTTTGCCTTTCAGGTCTGCAACAGACTGAAGACCGCTTGACGCGCTGGTGGTGAGCGATTGATCACTATCATAATAAGGCTGGGCGAATGTAACAGACGCAAGGCGTTTATTAGTGATGGTGATCGAGGATACAGCCATGTTAATACGGCCGGATTGCACAGCCGAAAACAACCCGTTRAAAGGTACGTTTTCAAATTCAACAGTTTTGCCCAGGCGGCTGGCAACTTCATTGACAAGATCAATCTCAAAGCCAACGATTTTACCGCTGGCGTCTTCAAATTCCCAGGGCACATTACCAATATTCGCGCCAACAGTTAGGTCAGCGGCAATAGCTGATGATACCAGCCCGGTGGATAGAGCAAGTGCTCCGGCAAGAGATGCTATTTTTAAAACTGCGTTAAACTTCATGATACTCCCCCCATGATGTTACAGGTGATTTGTTGATCCGGATTTCCAGATCTTTTGGTTTTGAATAGGCCGCATAATTGAAGGGTAGCGACAACTGGTCTAACTGGTCAGACCAGTCCGTCCAATCAAACATACCCCTCGCATGAAAACAAGTGGCATTATGCAATTTGACCCAAACTCTTATCCATGCGAGGGAACACAATGGCTGGCTGGCATAAGATTATAAGCTGCAGGCCCAGGGAGAAGACCAGACGATATGTTCGATCGCACACCGGTTCCACAGCTCGTGGCCCGCAAAATTCAGGAACTCATATTGAGTGGAGAGCTTGCTGCAGGGTGCCGCATTCCCTCTCAAAGATTGTTTTCAGAACAGCTTGGCGTAAGTCGAGCATCCCTCCGCGAGGCGCTGTTAACGCTTGAAACCCTTGGGCTAATCCGAACAGCGCCTGGTCGTGGAACATTTGTTACCGACGATGCAAAATCTTCTTCCAACAATCTGTCGACCTGGCGTTATTCCGATAGCTACACGGTTCTTGAAGTTTATCAGACACGGCTGATGCTGGAAGGAACAATCGCATCTCTTGCCGCACGGAATGTTACATCATCTCAATTGCTTGCTATGGAAAATGCAACAATTGCCATGGAAAAGGCCTGGGAATCACACGATCTTTTATCAACAGTTGAAGCAGATTTGTTGTTTCACGAGACCATAACCAACGCATGTGGGAATTCCATGTTGCAGGCATTGTATAACACCATGCGCAATCAGCTGAACGAAACCCAGCGCCAACCGATTCCAAACACCGGTCCTGACAGGATGATCGTATCGATTTCCGAACACCGGGCTTTGATCCACGAAATGAAAAAAGGTAACGCTGAAGGTTCAAAAACCGTAATGGAAGCACACATACGCAACACTGCCGTGTATGCAGATATTCGACTGTAAATTGGCAAATTTGATCCTGGGGGACACGAAATGAAAGACGTAAATCTCAAATGTAATTGCGGCAAGGTTGAGGGCATAGCCAGCGGTATATCACCGTCTGACGGCACACGTGTCGTATGTCATTGCTGTGATTGTCAGGCATTTGCGCACTATCTTGGCAAAGCTGAACAAATTCTCGATCAGCATGGCGGCACAGATATATTCCAGATCACCCCTTCGCAGATAAAAATCACCAAAGGAGTTGAACATCTGGGATCAATGCGTCTCACCAAAAAAGGCCTTTTGCGCTGGCATACCAAATGTTGCAACACCCCGGTTGGCAACACACTATCGGCTGCAATGCCATTTGTAGGAGTCATTCACAACTTCATGGATGATGAAGGCAAGCGTGATGATAATCTTGGGCCCGTGCGCCAGTATGTCATGGGCAAATACGCAATAAACCTGCCAGCGGAACGTACAATTGCCGACAAATTTCCGTTATCCCAGGTTTTGCAAATAATGGCTCGGCTTTTGCTCGCCAAGATTACCGGTAAAGGCAAGCCCAACCCGTTTTTTGGAAATGATGGCAGACCGGTTTCAAAACCGGTAATTGCAAGTCAGGAAAGTTAAAAAACAGATGAGTTTGAGTGGCAGGCAGTTGGGGAGGATCAACTCTGGCCTGCCACCCAGTGGCCCTCACCGACAGATTGCATGGTCAGTTTTTCGGGCACATAATCCAGCGGTTTAACCGGGCTGGGTATATCAGAAGTCAACAAACCCTTACGCTCCCGTCTTTGATCAGGGTCGGCGATTGGCACCGCGTCCAACAGGGACCTGGTATAGGGATGTGTGGGGTTTTCAAAAATTGCCTGTCGCGACCCGATTTCAACAATACGACCCATATACATCACCGCCACACGATGACTGACTTGTTCAACAACAGCCATGTCATGAGAGATAAACAGATAGGCAATGCCCAGGTCGTCCTGCAATTCTTTTAGCAATTCAAGAACTTGCGCCTGAACCGTTACATCAAGTGCAGATACGCTTTCATCAGCTACAATGATTTTCGGGTTAAGGGCCAGCGCCCGCGCTATACAAATACGTTGCCGCTGACCACCTGAAAATTCATGCGGATGTCGGCTCATATATTCGGGTGCCAGGCCAACACGTTCAAATAGCGCTTCCACTTTGTCATGGTGCCCGGATTTATCCCCGACACCATGAACCAATAGAGGCTCGGCCACCAGGTCCCCCACACACATGCGCGGATTAAGTGATGAATAGGGGTCCTGAAAAATCATCTGGATCTTGCGACGAACTGCCAGCATGTCAGTGGCAAATCCATGACGWGCATCTTGTCCATCGATAACAATCGACCCTTGCCAATCAATCAAATTAAGCAAGGCCCGCCCGGTTGTTGACTTGCCACAACCGCTTTCTCCAACAAGAGACAGTGTTTCACCAGGATAGAGATCAAAGGAAATATCTTCAACTGCGTGGACCCGTTTAACCGGTCGGCGTAAGAAACCGCCGGTAATATCAAATCGAACAGTCAGGTTTTTGACTTGCAAAACCGGGTCAGGTTCCGTACCCGGGCGGGTTTTGGAAGTCTTTTTTAACTGCACCGGAATCGTACCCGTCATTGAACCAATCCGCGGCAAATCAGACAATAGTTTTTGCGTGTAGGGCTTTGACGGTTCATGAAATATCTGGCGAACTGCCCCCTGCTCTACCATGGAGCCTTCATTGACAATCAAAACACGATCAGCAACTTCTGCAACCACACCCATATCATGGGTAATCAACACAAGAGCAGTCCCAAAATCTTTCTGTAGCTCTTTCAACAAAGTCAGTATTTGCGCCTGAATTGTTACATCCAGTGCAGTTGTTGGTTCATCGGCGATCAAAACACGCGGTTTGCATAACAACGCCATGGCAATCATCACACGTTGGCGCATACCACCGGACAATTCATGCGGATACTGTTCCAGACGCTTTTTTGCTTCCGATAGTCTCACCGCATCAAACAGATCTATTATCTGGCGGTTCGCAGATTTGCCATCAAGCTGCAAATGTACCCGTAAAACTTCCCGCATCTGGGCACCAATATTCATCACCGGGTTAAGCGATGTCATCGGTTCCTGAAAGATCATGGCGATATCATTGCCACGCACATGTTGCAGGCGCGATTGTGGCATTTGCAACAAATCCTCGCCATCCAAAAACGCCTTGCCTCGTGTTACCAGTGCACTTTCGGGAGGCAACAATCCCATCAATGCCAGTGACGTAATAGATTTTCCAGACCCGGACTCGCCAGCAATGCAAAGGGTTTCACCGGCGGCTACACTGTAGGAAAAACCATGTACGACCTCCTTCAGACCGGTCGGGGTCTTCACAGAAATCGCAATGTCCTGCACGTCGAGCAAAGGCGTATTATCAAGGGCCATTTAATTATCCAGTATATCCGGCCTGACAATTGCCAGACCGGACAGTATTATTCAAAGACGATACGCGGAAAATAAAACGAAACGACCCAGTTGGGCTGATCCACAATTTCACTAATCCGCAAATCACCACAGACCGAGCATAGCATGTAGGCATCAACCGGGTTTAATCCCTGCTGGGAACATAACAGATCAATCATACCACTGAGCGCCGCTCGCGCCCCTTCCATCAGATCCGAACCAATACCGGTCGTGACTTCATAGCCCTTGCCATCCAGATGACGGGTGACCGGACCTGGTGTCGTAAACCGTGGCATTGGCAGTTTGACATTCTTGATCAAATCAAGCGTGACAGTTGCGTCCATCTGGCTTTCGATAGCTGTACCACACACCTCTCCATCCCCCTGTGCCGCATGGGTGTCTCCCATTGAGAACAAACCGCCAGCGACCTCTACAGGGAGGTAGAGCTCGGTTCCGGCGGCAAGATCCCGAATGTCGAGATTACCACCCATGCGACGCGGAGGAACGATTGAATGAGTTCCGGCTTCTGCTGGAGCAAGGCCGATTGTTCCTGCAAACGGTTTAAGTGGAATTCGCCCACCCGAACTGTGCGCGGCAACGCCCAAATTATCCTTGTCGTAACTCCACAGATTGAGAGCAGGCTCCTTAAACTGATCAGCCAGCAATCCGAACCCGGGAATGTTGGCAGTCCAGCCAAATCCCGACGGCGCAAACCCGTCGATGGTAATCTTCACCACGTCCCCCGGCTCGGCTCCATCAATAAAGATCGGACCTGTCACGGGATTAACGCGACTAAAATCCAGAGTAGCGATATCTTCAACAGTACTGTCAGAGGTAATCTGGCCAGCCGATGAATCAAGACACCTGAATTCGATAGTGCTACCCGGTGCCACCGTCTCGACCGGGGCAACAGAGTTGTCCCAGCCGAAATGATGATGGTGCCGGTGGATTGTATAATCCGGCGCATTACACATAGAAGTCGCCTCTATTTTGCGTCCTTGATGTACACCTGATCGTAATGAACCGGGATATGCACCGGATCAACAAAGATGCCTGCGGGTCCATCCAGACGACTGGAGCGAATGGTAAACCGCTGTTCATTGAACACCGGAACCCATGGAGCTTCATCCTGAATCGCACTAAAGATAGCTTTCCACTCGGCGATCCTTGCTTCGGCCTGCGAAGGATCGGCCATGGCATCAGCTGCTATTGCGCGGGCATCCAGCTCTTTATTGCAATACCAGGACCAGTTCCAGCCGCCGGAAACTGCACCACCACAGCCAAGAATTGGGCCATAGAAGTTTGATGGATCCGGGAAATCGGCAATCCATGCCATGCCACCGGACCAGATCATTGGTGCCTGATCTTTTTCGCCACCAGCCGCAATCACATTGGCCTGAGCCAGTGACTTGATTTCAGCCTTGATACCGATGTTGGCAAGATCCTGCTGAATTGCCTGGGCAATGCGTGGTTGAGGATCTGTATTGGCGACAAACAATTCGGTTGTGAAACCATCGGGATGACCAGCTTCAGCTAAAAGTGCCTTTGCTGCTGCAGGGTCAAACTTGTCACCCACATAGTCTGAATTATAACCAGGCATCAAAGGTGGAAGTGGTTGATTGGCTGTAACTGCACGCCCATTGATGATGCGTACAATACGATCCTTGTTAATCGCCATGTTGATTGCACGACGAACTTTTACATTATCAAATGGAGCCATCTGTGTATTCAGACTGACATAGCCTGTATGCAGCTGGCTGCCTTCAACAATGGTATTTCCGTATTTTGGATCATTGGTAACTTCAAGAAATTTTGCAGGTGGAATGCCATCTCCGGCAATGTCAATTTCACCACGTTCCAGACGAAGCAGCGCAACGATTGGTTCCTGACCAACTTCAAATATTATCTGATCCAGTTTTGGCAAACCGGCATTGTAGTAGTCAGCATTGCGTTCAAAAACCACGCGYTGACCCAGTGTCCATTCTGCCATTTTAAAGGCACCGGTACCAACTGGATGCTTGCCAAAATCCTCGCCATGTTCTTCAACGGCTTCCTTTGGAACCACGGATGCAAAGTTAATCGCCATCACGTGCAGGAATGTCGCATCGGGCCGTGACAATGTAATCACGACGGTATGATCATCTGGTGTTGCAATACCGGAAAGACTGGTACCGTCGGCAGAAGCAGCGTCAAAACCAGCTATTGCACCAAAAAAACCGGCACCAGGGCTTTGGGTTTTTGGATTGACAACCCGATCGAGAGAATATTTTACATCAGCCGAAGTCATGACACGGCCATTATGGAATTTTACGCCGGAGCGAAGTTTGAAAGTATAGACAAGGCCGTCGTCGGAGATTGTGTAACTCTCGGCAAGATCCGGAATCAAATCTGTAGTACCGGGTTTGTAATCCATCAAACCATCGAACAGGCTTTTGATCATCGACCAGTTCTGCCAGTCATAACCAATGGCTGGATCCAGTGTGGACACATCATCTTTATAGGTCACGATCATCGATCCGCCCATATGATCCATCCCGGCATTGACTGCCGCACTTCCCATCAGAAGCGCAACACCGGCGACGCCGGCGATAAGGGTGTTTTTCAAAGACATAATATTCCTCCCAGGTTTACAATAAATATCAATGTCGCATTGCTCATTTGAGTTTGATCCTTGGATCAACAAAGGGTGCAATGAGATCGGCAAGCAGATTGCCCAGCACAATGGCGCAGGCAGAAACGAGCGTGACGCCCATGATGATTGGAATGTCGATCCGTTGAATGGCCTGCCAGGCAAGCTGGCCAATACCCGGCCAGCCAAATACAGATTCAACGACAACGATGCCGCTCATAAAGAACCCGATATCGATGCCAATCATTGCGATGACGGGCAAAAGAGCATTGGGTAACGCATGACGAAAAATAACTCGAAGACGTGGCATGCCTTTGGCACTGGCCGTGCGAACATAATCCTGATTAAGCACATCAATCAGCGACGAGCGCATCATCCGCGAGTACCAGCCCGCGCCGAGAACCCCTAAAGTGAGGGACGGCAAAATCAAGTGCTGGAAAGTGCCATATCCGCCAATCGGGAACCAGGCGAGTTTAACCGCAAACAAATAAAGCATTAGAATTCCAACAACGAATTGCGGTGTAGAAACGCCAATGAATGAAATGACCATCAGGGTTCTATCGAGAATGGAATTGCGTCGCACAGCTGCGATGATGCCAATCGCCAGACCAAATACCAGTTCCGTCACAATGGCTGCCGCCATCAACAACAAAGACGCAGGCAAACGCGATGCGATCAACTCACCCACCTGGGTTTTTTGAAGATAGGACCGGCCAAAATCGCCCTGTAGCAAGTTAATCAAATAACGCCAGTACTGTTCGTAAAATGGAAGGTTCAAACCCAGCTGCTCACGAATATTGGCAACAGTTTGTGCTGTTGCACTACGCCCGGCTATCTGCCGCGCCGGATCTGCGGGAACCAGATAAAGCAACACAAAAGTGATGAAACTCACTCCAAGCAAAATGAGGAATGCCTGAATGAAGCGGCGAATAATGTAACCGGTCATTATGATCTCCCCTTCAGTGTGGGGTCGAGGATATCTCGCAAGGCATCGCCCACAAGATTGAAACCAAGCGCCAGCAGAACAATGGCCCCCCCCGGAATGAACACCAGCCATGGTGCCGAGGTGAAATATGTCTGGTTTTCATTGATAATGTTGCCCCAGCTGGGCGTCGGAGGCTGGACGCCAATGCCCAGATAACTCAACGTTGCCTCAAGAAGAACAGTGGTTGCGATGCCCAGGGTTGCCCACACAACAAGCGTCGGAAACAAATGGGGAAGAATGTGGCGGAATAGAATTCGACGAGCGCTCACGCCAATGCTGCGCTCTGCCATAATGAAATCCCGTTCCGAGATCGAAACTGTCTGGATATAGATCACTCTGGCAACCTGCACCCAGTTCACCATGGCAATCACCAGTGCAACAATCCACAAGCTTGGCTTAAACAGGGCAGCGAGCACAATAGCCAATAACAACGCCGGGAATGCCATCATCAAATCTGTAAAGCGCATCAATATTGTACCAACCCATCCGCGCAAAAACCCTGCCGTCACGCCAACCAGAGCACCAAGACTAACAGCAACACCATTGGCGACAATTCCGATGATCAGGGACGTTTGCGCGCCATAAACAAGACGGGAAAAAAGGTCCCGGCCCAGAAGATCCGTTCCCAGCCAGTAAACATCACCAGGTGGCAATGGCGCACCTTCAATGGTAAGGCCGTCAAACATCTGTAACTCGGGCGGAAATGGCGTGAGCCAGGGTGCAAATACCGCAAAGATGATCGCAAGCATCACAATAAAAAGTCCAAACGCAGCTGATGGCCGGGCAATGATTTGAAGCAATAGCGACATGTTTTATCTGGTACCGGAACGCTTGTGACTGGGTCTGCGAGACCCGGGAGAATCAGGTGTGTTGTCATCTCGCGCCAGAATTGCGAGGCACAGTTTTTCAACTGACTGGCGCTGTTTCATTGCTTCAGACCTGATCAGGGCATATGCCGCGTCTTCATCAATGCCGTGTTCCCCCATCACGCTTAACACCGCTTTGATAACTGACGGACGCATCGCCGAACGGGACTTCAGCTCTTCAATTTCTGAATGCAATTTTTGCTGCTGGGCGAAATGTGCAAAACCAATAATCAAAGCCGAGAACACGCCACCCGAACCAATTGGTTTCATCAAATGCGCTGAAATACCCTGGCGTAACACCCATTCAAGACGGCCTGGAGCTTCCGATGAAAGCAGAGCAACCATAGGGACTGGAGCCTGGCCCGCATTCCAGGGAAACACACCGTCAAATGCATTGTCTCCGTCAAAAAAAATCACATCGATATGGGCTTCAAGCTTGTTTACCTGCGGCCATATGCTTTCCACATGCAGGCCAACCCGCTCGAGCTGTCGTTTCAGACGATCGATATTTTCACTTTCCCGATGCACAATCAGTGCATTTTTTCCGCGAAAATTGGGTGTGGCAAAATCGATCATTTCACCACCCGCAAATGTTTCTTGCTACGCTGGCTCCGTAGCCCGACAACTTCTTTGGCAAAGCTGGCCGCATCAAACGTCACAAAAAATGGATCCGCATCAACCAGCTCGGTTGCAGCATCAACAATGTCAAATTGATGTTTTCCATCAAAACGACCAATAGCCGGGCGCAACGCAGCGTGATTGGTTTTTGAATCTATTTGCAAAGGCCCCAACTCGGTATCAAACCGGCGTGCATGCAAGTTGGCTCTTACCGCGTTGATGTCATCCGACCCACAGTCCCGGATGGCAGCGGCAAGCATTTTTACTGCCACATAATTTGCAACCATATAGGTAGAAGACCGGCGAACTGCACCAAGTTTCTCCCGCGCCATGTCCCGCATTGCACGGGATTCTTTACCAGGCTGGTTTTCGAAATAAATCGACGTGGTGTAATGCCCTGCCAATTCGCTTACACCAACCGAAGCAATTTCACCTTCTGTGACATTGCAGCTGACAATCGGGCATCGATCAG
>JAESRR010000203.1 GCA_016764535.1 Cohaesibacteraceae bacterium
TGCAAAAAGTAAAAGAAGAGACAGGAATGTTGGTGACTACTGAAGTGGGAAATGCCAATCATGTTGAATTGGCTTTGAAACACGATATAGATATTCTATGGATTGGTGCACGAACAACTGTAAACCCATTTGTGGTACAAGAAATTGCTGACGCTTTAGCGACTGTCAGGGCAAACTAAAGGAGATGGACATGGATGCAACCGCATGGGCGACCGTCGGTCTTTTTGTTTTCCTTGGAATACTGGTTTACAACAAGGTTCCTGGATTAATTGCTGATATGCTTGATAAACGAGCAGCAGACATTTCCAGTGAGCTTGATGAAGCGCGACGTTTGCGTGAAGAAGCTCAGGCGCTTTTGGCTGACTATCAGCGCAAGCAACGTGAAGCTGAAAAAGAAGCTGAAGGTATTATCGATCAGGCAAAGCGTGAAGCCGATATGATGGCACTTGAAGCAAAGGCCAATCTTGATGAATTTGTCGTTCGTCGTACGAAACTGGCTGAACAAAAAATTGCCAGCGCGGAAGCAGCCGCGGCCGGTGAAGTGCGTGCTGCAGCAACTGACCTGGCTATTGCCGCAACTGAGGCTGTGCTCGCAACCAGAGTGCAAGACAAGGCAGCTGAAGACCTGATTACTGCAGGTATCAAGGAAGTAGGCCTAAAACTTAACTAGGGCCTTACATCTTTTTATTCGAATTTGGCCGCGTTTCACAATATGAAACGCGGCCTTTTTGTTTTTGGATTATCTTCTCCCAATGGATAGCGGGTTTAACCAATTGACCAGTTGGAAATTTCCCAATTTGAGTGCACACTTTTTGAAACAGTACTTCCCCGGAAAACAGGATCAATGATATGGCCGGCTTTAAGGCAGTTATGGTTTCTCGCGATGAGAACAAAAAGCAATCTGTAGAGATAGTTGAACTGGACCGAAGCGATCTGATGCCAGGGAATGTGCTCGTAAAAATTGATCACTCCACGATAAATTATAAGGATGGATTGGCAATCACCGGGAAAAGTCCGGTTATCAGACGCTGGCCAATGATCCCGGGTATTGATTTTACCGGAACTGTCATTGAGAGTTCTCATGCCGGGTTTCAATCAGGCGACGACGTCATTCTGAACGGTTGGGGTGTTGGTGAGAAACATTATGGCGCCTTTGCTGGCGAGGCACGTGTGAACGGTGACTGGCTCATCAAGCGGCCAAAGGGTTTGTCCTCGGCTCAATGCATGGCAATTGGTACCGCAGGGTATACTGCAATGCTTTGCGTCATTGCGCTCGAAAATGCGGGAGTTACTCCAGGCAGGGGGCCAGTTCTGGTAACCGGGGCAAATGGTGGTGTGGGGACCATAGCAATATCTCTGTTATCTTCCCTGGGGTATCATGTTGTTGCTTCAACAGGTCGCCTTGAAGAAAAAGGATTTCTGACAGATCTGGGTGCATCGGAAGTTCTGGATCGTAATCATTTATCAGAACCCGGGCGTCCCCTCGGGAATGAAGTCTGGTCTGCAGCAATTGATTCTGTGGGTAGTCATACTTTGGCAAATGTTCTTTCACAAATTCAATATGGTGGTGCTGTTGCTGCCTGTGGCCTTGCTCAGGGGTATGATCTTCCGTCGACAGTCATGCCTTTCATATTACGGGGGATCTCCTTGCTTGGAATTGATTCAGTTATGAAGCACCGACATTTTCGTGAAGCGGCCTGGGCCAGGCTCGAAGCTGATCTTGACTTGAAAAAACTGGAAGCCTTGTCCACGACAATTGGATTTGGTGATATCGTCGAGACCGCAGAAGCATTGATGGCTGGAAAAATTCGTGGCCGGGTCATCGTTGACATCAATGCGGCGTAGCTTGCAAATTATTTGACAGGCTGATTGCCCAGTATTGCGCAGGTCCCGGTACCATGAGCCAACAATTTCCCATTCTTGTCGTAGGCCTTGGCTTCGACTGTGGAAATTCGTCGGCCCCGGTGAAGGACTTGTGCGACGCAGGTCACGTCACCCGTGTTTTCGAAGATAGCACGGGTGAGTGACATGGAGAAATCTACTGTCGTATATATTTCACCTGCACTTAATGTGGTCTGTACGGCACATCCCAATGCAGAATCGAGCAATGTTGCAGTCCAGCCCCCATGAATGGTTCCAGCGGGATTGTAATAGTCAAACTTCGGAGTGCCAGTGAATGTAACTTTGCCGATCTCGGCTTTGGTTATGCGCAATGACAGGGTTTTTGCCATCGGAGGAGCGGGCAAATCACCGCTCATTATTTGTTGAATTATCGTTAGGCCATCTTTACCAATAAGATCGGCAGCCGAGGCTACTCCCCAATCAGGTTGCTGAGACATGTATATTTCCTGTTGAACGGATAAATTGACTGGGCTGTATAGACAGTTGAATAAATTGTACCCGGAAATTTCCCGGAAGGAAGCATTGATTGGATTTCTAGAAAATCAATCTGCCTGGAAATTGGTTTGGTTCCAGCAAAACCTGCTCCCCCGAAATTGTTTGGATAGGAACACAATTGCCCCAATTAGTCACCGACTGCGGCTTAAGGTAAGATTAGCCAAACTATTCTATCAAATGCGTAATAAAATATAATATTGATGCGACGATAATTTCGAATATTTTGTGTTCTTCTTCATTTTCTGCTTTTCAACCATCAAAGTTCATGGTTACATCAAGATCCTGGTAGATGAATGAACATCTGGCAGCGAGCAGATTACACCGGTCTCGAAGTAGTACTATTGCGCTGGCGCGCAGCAATAACGGACAGGAACAATGTCGCAGGACACGGTCAATAAGACCGAAACTAATTCTCAAAACAACAATTTAAAAGTTGATTTGTGTTCAAAGTATCAAAAATTGGGAATTAACGCCGTAGTGGCCGCACTAACGGCAAAAGCGACTGGAATTAAATCACTGGGGAAGCCGGCAATTATTAAAAGCTAACGCTGGTTGGTGAATAATTTAGAAAGGCAGTATGAGATCCACTTACTGCCTTTTTTCGTTCAATTCCGTTGATTTGGCCAACTTTGGTCAGGTATTGCAAATCCAGTTTGCAGGTATCCATTGCAGGCGAATAAAATAACAACTCAAACTCATGTGGCGTGAATTATGGATACAGTTTGCTCGTAGCCCAACCTGTTTCGCCAAATCTGAAAAGCAATCGATCGTGAAGACGGAATTTTCTATCATGCCAAAATTCGATTTCCATAGGAACAATCCGAAAGCCTGACCAATGTTCAGGCCGTGGAATTTTACCGAACCCGAATTTTGCTGTGTATTCTGCAACTGACTTTTCAAGAGCCAAACGTCCTTCCAGAGGCCTGGATTGTTTTGAAGCCCAGGCTCCGATGCGGCTTCCTCTGGCCCGGGACTGATAATAGATATCAGCTTCCTGCGATGATACAGTTTCAACGTTTCCGCGAATGCGAACTTGCCGACGGAGACTTTTCCAATGAAAGAGTAAAGCAGCTTTGCCGCTTTCCAGTAACTCCCGCCCCTTGTTACTTTCAAAATTCGTATAGAAAACAAAACCGTTTTTGTCGAAATCTTTTAACAGCACCATTCGGGCATTTGGCATGCCCGTTTCGTCAACGCTCGCAAGTGTCATCGCCGTCGGATCGTTCAATTCCGCGTTTTTTGCTTCTTCGAGCCAGGCTGAAAATAGCTCAAGTGGTTCGTCCGAGTTTGTGAAGTCACCATTATTTAACTCTAATTGGTCATCATTGTTCGAGTGGGACATAGTAATTACCGTGTAGGGCGAGAGTCGGGCGTATGAAGTATCATCAGTTTGCAGTGTTTTTTAGAGGTATCACAGTCAAAGTTGCATTGATATCTGCGTGTGTTGCATTGGGTGCTTGTTCGTCGGTACAGTATACGACTTCGACAAACGGGGAACAGCTAACCACCGGTTCGGTCGGCTCGCTGGCTTTGACAACTGACGGATCTGATAAAGCTGCACTGGAGAATGCGCTTACATTAGCTGCATTTGATCGTCTTCCAAGTGAAGGCTTGCAATGGGATAATCCTGATACCGGTACCGTTGGTATTATTTCGACAACAGAATTTAGTGGAAATTCCGCAAAAAATTGTCGTACTTTTGCGACAACATTGCACCGTATTTCAGGTGTTGAACTCTGGCGCGGAACCGCCTGCCAGGAACAGCAAAATGGTATTTGGCATTTAGCGGCACTTTCTGCAGCAGACGGGTCTGAGCTCATACTTTAATCCGTTCGCCCTGTGAGACCGGAACCTGTTCTTCCTTGATTGGCCAATGGACGAGGGCAGCAAGGACACCAAGAGCGATTGAAATCTGCCAGATCAAATCGTAATTCCCTGTACTTTCATATAGAATACTTCCCAGCAGAACCCCCAAAAATGACCCCACCTGATGTGATAGAAAGACAAATCCGAACAGCATTGCAAGATGTCTGGTCCCGAACATATCGGCGACCAATGATTGCGTCGGCGGAACAGTTGACAGCCACAGCAGCCCCATTCCGGAGGCGAAAGCAAGAACAGTCCATATACTGGGCGGCAGGAAAATAAACAGTGCTATTACAACCGCTCTGGCAGCATAAATGAAACTGAGTGTATATTGTTTGGGAAAGCGTCCGGTTGCGACACCAAATACAATTGCGCCAACTATGTTGAACAGGCCAATCAACGCAATCGCCCAGCCTCCGGTTTTTGCATCAAATCCAAGGTCTTCGAGATAGGGTGGAAGATGGACAGTGATAAATGCCAGGTGGAAGCCACATACAAAAAACCCGGTAACCAGCAGATTAAACGAAGTGTGACTAAATGCTTCCCTGATGGCTTGCACGACAGTTTGATTCTGGCGAGGGTCCGGTTTTTCCATGGCCACTCCCGCATCCAGTTGTTTTCCGGATGTTCTTAGTCCAATTACCAAAAACGGGACTGTCAGCAGGATGACGCCCATTATAACCAGTGCGATCTGCCAACCGTAATTGACTATGAATGCCTGTCCGAGCGGCGCGAATAAAAACTGACCCATTGATCCTGAAGCAGTACCCAGCCCTAATGCCAATGGTCGAATATGCGCAGGTAATGATTTTGTAAATACGGAGAGAATAAGAAAAAATGCAGATCCGGATATCCCCAGACCGATGAGAAGGCCAGCTGTTAAATGCAGGGTGACTGGATCAGATGCGACTGACATCAAAATAAGCCCGGCCGCGTAGATTATTGAACCAAATGCAATGACAAGCCGGGCACCAAATTTGTCGGCGAGGCCACCAACAAATGGCTGAGCCATGCCCCAGACAAGATTTTGCAATGCGATTGCAAAACCGAAAACATCACGGTTCCACTCGTATTCGGTTGAAATTGGAGTGAGAAAAAACCCCATGGTTGATCGTGGCCCGAATGTGAGCATGCCTATAAGACATCCTGTAAATATCAGCAAGCCGGCGTTTGCAGCCCTGGGCGACGATTTCATTGGTGATCCTGAAGTGATGAATTATTGGAGATTTGTGAATGAGTTAATCCTGAATTTGAATAATAGCAGCAATGTTTTGATGAGTAAGTCAATTCATCTGATTTCAGACATAAGAGTTTGTGATGGATTCGGTGCTGTAAAAACGAGTTGCATTTCTGCACGGCGTTTGCGTGCAAAATTTTTAAGAGACGAATAGTCCGCTGAATTATTTTACTGGACATTGTTCCAGATAGCGGATTATGTTGTTTTCAATTCAGACCTGTGTGCCCTGGATTTTTTTTGGTCTTAATTATACTCAAATTGAGCAAAAGAAAATAACCAGGGGTAACTTCAGGTCAGTCTGGCGAAGGTTGTCATGGCATTTTGTTATGCTCAACTTGAGCAGAATAATTATATGCGAGAAGTTTCTCGCCTTGTTAGGAGTGGATCATGGTAAATTTGGCCACAAATTCGGTATCCTCCGAAAATCGGAGTTTGGTTTCGCAAAAATATGGCGCAATCGAGATGCCGAAACTGGAATATACCGATGCCATTGCCAGGGAAACAGCTCACATCTACGAGCGTGTGAGCCATGTTATTCCATCTATAGAATGGCCCTTTTTTGCACCAACAATTTCGGCTATCAACAAACTGAAGAAACAGCGGAACGCAGTAATACTGGCGCATAATTATCAAACGCCGGAAATTTACCATGGTGTCGCTGATATTGTCGGAGACAGTTTGCAGCTTGCCAGAGAAGCTGCAAATACAGATGCAGATGTCATTGTACAATGTGGTGTACATTTTATGGCCGAAACATCAAAAATTCTTGCGCCGGATAAAACTGTGTTGATTCCCGATATGACAGCCGGCTGTTCGCTTGCTGAATCCATTACGGCTGCCGATGTTCGCGGTCTGAGAAAAAAATATCCCGGAGTTCCAATAATCACTTACGTCAACACGTCGGCTGAAGTGAAAGCTGAATGTGATATTTGTTGCACATCGTCAAACGCTGTTGCCATCGTCGAAAGCATGGGCACTAACCGGGTATTGTTGGTGCCGGATCAATATCTTGCAAAAAATGTGGCCAATCAAACCGATGTTGAAGTTTTAACCTGGGCCGGGGCTTGCGAAGTTCATGAGCGATTTACAGCTTCGGAACTGCGTGATTACCGACGGCAGGATCCTGGTGTGAAAATCATTGCTCACCCGGAATGTACGCCAGAGGTTGTTGCGGAAGCTGATTATACCGGTTCAACAGCAGGTATGATTAACTGGGTGAAAACCAAAAGACCAGAAAAAGTGATGATGATCACTGAATGTTCGATGGCAGACAATGTTGCGTCAGAAACACCCGATGTTAATTTTGTAAAGCCGTGTAATCTATGTCCGCATATGAAGAAGATTACACTGGAAAAAATCCTTCATTCGTTACTTTATATGAAAGATGAAGTGATTGTTGATCCTGTGATCTCTGCCAGAGCCCTTGTGTCGGTAGAGCGTATGATTAATCTGAATAGTTGAGTAGACACAAAGCCGTATTGCTTTTTGTTCAGGATTCTCCATGACAATATCAACCCATGCATCCCAAAACTGGAACAACAGCGAAGATGTAATCATCGTTGGAGCCGGGTTGGCCGGTTTGTTTTGTGCGCTTAAACTGGCACCAGGGCCAGTCACCGTATTGTCGGCTGCTCCCTTGGGCGAGGGCGCGTCGAGTGCATGGGCGCAAGGTGGCATCGCAGCCGCAATGTCTCAGGGTGATTCTATTGACGCACATGTAGAGGACACTCTGACTGCCGGGGCTGGTATCGTGGATATCAGGATTGCCCGTCTTATGGCGGGTGAGGCATCCGATCGAATTCATGATTTACTCGAGCTCGGTGTCCCGTTTGATCGTGATCTGGAAGGTCATTTGAAATTTTCCAGAGAAGCCGCACACTCGGAACGACGGATTGTTCGGGTAAACGGCGATCAGGCAGGTAAAGCCATTATGGACGCGTTGCTGGTAGCGGTTCGTCAGGCATCGCACATTCGTGTGCTTGAAGGGTATGTTTGCGAAAAATTGCTAAAAAATGGGCCCGTTATTACAGGAATTGTAGCCAGACCCGAGCAGGGAAATGCTCTTGCTGCCGTTGTTTTTCCTGCCCGCGCCATTGTACTGGCTTCGGGTGGAATTGGGCATTTGTACAACGTGACAACCAATCCCGTAGAGGCATCGGGAACTGGTCTTGCAATGGCTGCGGATGTTGGTGCGGTATTGGCGGATTGTGAATTTGTTCAATTTCATCCAACGGCATTGAATGTCGGTGCCGACCCGGCACCTCTTGCAACAGAAGCTCTGCGCGGTGAAGGAGCAATATTGGTTGATGATGCAGGCAACTGCTTCATGAAGAATTATCATGCAGATGCCGAGCTGGCGCCAAGAGATATCGTGGCTCGAGCAATATTTGAAGAAATCAAACAGGGAAGAGGTGCAAATCTTGATAGCAGGCATGCTATAGGAAATGCGTTCAAATCCCGTTTTCCGACTGTTTATGCATCTGCACAACGTTTTGGTCTCAATCCGGAAACAGACGCATTGCCGGTCGCACCGGCAGCCCATTATCACATGGGCGGCGTATTGACGGATGCCAATGGACGCACATCGGTCAATGGTTTGTGGGCAGCGGGGGAAGTTGCATCAACCGGTGCGCACGGTGCCAACCGACTTGCGTCCAACTCATTGCTTGAAGCCGTGGTATTCGCAGCCCGTGTGGCCAATGACATTCAGGACTTGCTACCGGCGTCACGTGTGGACAGCTGGGCGACACTGGATAATAACCCGCCAATGGTTTTTGATGCGCCCGATCAGGACATGCAATTGCGGTCAGAACTCCGGGACTTGATGTCAGAAAACGCTGGCGTTGTCAGGAATGCAAAGGGACTGTCTACCGCGTACAAGAGATTTTCGGAATTGGAAAAGTTTTCCAGAAGTGATACCACCCGATCGATGATTATAGCATGCAAGCTCGTTACGGCATCCGCTTTGATGAGACGGGAAAGCAGGGGAGGACATTACAGAGATGATTTCCCTGATACAATTCCCGACCTGGCAAAACGTAGTTTTATCAAACTGGCAGAGCTGGATCGCAAGGTTGATGAATATCTCGATACCTAGAGCCAGGACAATTACCATTCAGGATATCAAATGATGCCGTTGGGTTTATCGACACTGACTTTACCTGCTCCGTTGATCAATGAAGCAGTTAAGAATGCTCTGCTTGAGGATTTGGGACGAGCTGGCGATATTACAACACTGGCTACAATACCCGAAGAAGCCCGGGCAGAAGCCGTTATTCGTGCGCGCCATCAAGGTGTTGTCGCGGGTATGGAGTTTGTGCGGTCATCTTTTTCTCAAACGGGGCCTGGTGTTACAATTGATTTCAAAATGAATGATGGTGCAGTGATACAACCGAATGATATTTTTGCAGTCATTCGCGGTCCCGCACAGATAATTTTGAGTGCGGAACGTGTTGCATTGAATTATCTGGGACATCTATCCGGCATTGCAACAACAACAGCAAAATTTGTTGATCGGATAAAAGGCACACACGCGAGAATAACCTGTACACGTAAAACCACACCTGGGCTGAGAGCATTCGAAAAATATGCAGTTCGTGCCGGAGGTGGTTCCAATCATCGGTTTGGACTTGATGATGCGATACTCATCAAGGACAATCATATTGCTGTTGTTGGTTCTGTTTCAGGCGCGATCAAATCTGCTCGCCAGTATGCGGGTCATCTGATCAAGGTAGAAGTAGAAGTTGATAGCCTCGAACAACTGGTCGAGGCATTGTCGGAAAACCCCGACGTTGTGCTTCTGGATAATATGGATACTTCTGTGCTTGCCGAGGCAGTTAAAATCATTGATGGCAGTGTAATTGCCGAAGCGTCTGGCGGGATCACTCTGGACACAGTGCAGGATGTTGCGCGAACCGGAGTTGATTACATATCAACGGGATGGATCACTCATTCATCGCCGGTATTCGATTTTGGTCTGGATATTGATATTCAATAGCACTTCCGCGCAGATTCTCTTCGTTGACATTACAAACAAAATTCAGCCTCATAGCTTTGGTAGGTGGAAGAAACTGAAAAAGGAAAACAGGTGACCACTGTATATTTATCCCATGAGGCATGCCTTGAACATCAGATACCAGCCGGGCATCCCGAGAGACCTGACCGTCTGCGCGCAATCGAAAATGTCTTGAAACATGAGCGTTTTGACAAATTGCAAAGGCAATCGGCGCCAATGGGAACCCTCGAGGCAATTGCGCTGGTCCACCCCGAGAGACATGTTGACCGATTACGCCATGCCTTGCCTGAAGAAGGTCTGGTCGCACTGGATGGCGACACTTCTGTGTCTCCAGGTACATGGGACGCTGCAGTTCTCTCCGTAGGAGCCGCCACCAAAGCAATTGATCTAATATCGAGTGGCGATGCAGATAATTGTTTTTGTGGAATGCGTCCTCCCGGACATCACGCAACGACAGATCAGATGATGGGATTTTGTTTTTTCAACAACGCTGCGATCGCTGCAAAATATGCTCGAACTCATCATGAATTTGAGCGAGTCGCCATTTTTGATTTCGACGTGCACCACGGAAATGGTACGCAGGAAATATTCTGGTCAGACCCTGATGTGTTATACTGTTCCACGCATAACTGGCCATTTTATCCGGGCACCGGGGCATTGGATGAGACCGGCGCGGATGGCCTCAACAACATTGTCAATGCACCTCTATCTGTAGGCAGTCAGGGATTTCACTTTCGAGATGCTGTAGAAAACCGGGTGCTTCCGGCGATTGAGGCCTTCTCTCCTGATTTGTTGATTTTGTCAGCGGGGTTTGATGCCCACCACCTTGACCCTCTGGGCGAGATGCAGCTAACCGCGGATGATTTTTCATGGGTAACCGGGAAATTACTGGATCAGGCTGGAAAATCCTGTGACTATCGCCTCGTGTCTTTGCTGGAAGGTGGCTATGATCTCGAGGGATTGAGTGAGTCTGTGTCGGCCCATGTAGATCGATTGTTGCACGGATGATTTTAGCCTGAAATGCTCCGGAGTTGTGTTCAACCCGGAGCGTTTTAATAGGTTGCTGGAGTGAAATATGACTGAATTGACATCGCTTGATCAAATGAGTTTTGAAGTTGCCATGCAGGAGTTGGAAACGATTGTTGCCAGCCTGGAAAAAGGCGCGGTTCCGCTTGAAGAATCTATACGCATTTATGAGCGCGGCGAAGCGCTTAAAAAACACTGTGAAAGTGTTTTGAAATCAGCCGAGGAAAAAGTGGAAAAAATTCGGTTTAGTGCAAATGGCGCAAATGAAACCACTCCGATGGATGTTGATTAGCCTGCTATGGCAAATAGTGCGTGGTGTTGTTGAATTATTGAATAATTTCACCGTCTGGATGAAACGCATGAAAAACAAATGCGAAAGTTTGATCATGTACAACATCTACTTGTTCGCCTGACACATTTGTGGTGGTCTGCACGCCCCCCACATCTCTACCCTCGCTGATTTCTTGTTTGTCCAAAGCGGAATTAACCCCCGCTTTCCAGCGGACAGTAACTCCGTCAATTAAAATTTCTCCATCATTTCGAATTTTCTCGAGCGTAACCGCTTTGGGCGAGGTTTGCGCATTGATGACGACTACGCGTGCCATAGGCTCAATATTATCCGGTAAAGTTCCGCGATAAAGGAATGGTGATTTCGATGTGTCATAGCTCACATAGGGATTGTTTCCATAGGCACGAAAACCTGGATTGTTTGGTACGAGTACGTCTCCATCTGGATTTTCAGATTGAAATTCAGCAAATGATTGAATACGCACTGGGATCATATTCAGGCGAGTTCCTGCATAAATTCCAATGATGGATCGTCCGGTAAATTGTTGCCACCAGCTGTCCGTTTGGCGATCATACATCACCAAATCAGAATTGCGGAGCTTGCCCGTGGTTCCGAATTGATGAGCTTTACCATCGATCCGGCCATCAAATGCGATTGCCGAATTGCACAGCGGGCAGTATGTTACGACGACAGGTAAACTGTCAAAACTATCATTGACAATCTCGTGCCAAATCATGATTCCAAGCGGGTAGGCGCGCACTATTCCCTGATATGCAAGTCTGATGACTGGTTCGGTCGGGGCGATATCAGTGATATCTTTTGCAGGCTTGAATGCAGGTTTATCTATGGAAGGAATACCATCTCTGGGAGGGCCGCCCGAAAGGATTTCCTCGAACTCAATGAGTGATTTGGAGAAATCCGTATTCCAGCCCTGGCGCTGCCATAGAACTGGATCAGCCAGGGCCAACGAGGGGGAAATTAGCATTAGCATCAGAGAAAATATATATCTACGCACCTTGTCTCTCCATGTTTGAAGAGATAATGGCAATTTTAACGCCTTGCTACCAATAACAATTCTTCAAAGGATGGTGACCGGGGTTGGAAATTGAATATGAGGGACA
>JAESRR010000008.1 GCA_016764535.1 Cohaesibacteraceae bacterium
CATTCAGGAATTGTCGATCGAGAACCTTGGTCAAGCTGCGATAATTGGTGGCTATCTGAGTGCCATCTATGCTGTCATGCAGTTTTTATGTTCACCAACATTGGGAAATCTGTCTGATCGTTTTGGGCGTCGACCGGTTATTCTCTTTTCACTGCTTGCACTTGGAATTGACTATATCATCATGGGATTTGCCCCAACACTACTTGTTCTGTTCATTGGACGCCTGCTTGCTGGCATTGCCGGAGCCACACACTCAACAGCAAATGCATACATGGCCGACATAAGCTCCCCTGAAGATCGTACAAAGAATTTCGGGCTTGTTGGTGCTGCGTTTGGGCTTGGCTTCATCGCCGGGCCTGTCATCGGCGGAATGGTCGCCGAATTTGGAACAAGGGCACCATTTTTTGCAGCAGCCGCTCTGGTTGGGTTAAACTTTCTCTACGGAATGTTTGTGCTCCCCGAAACACTGTCGCAGGATAAAAGACGGGAATTTTTATGGAAACGGGCAAACCCCGTGGGCACTATAATTCAGGCATTCAAGATACCAGGAATGTTGATGTTCTTTGCTGCTTTCTTTCTCTATCAGCTTTCCAATATGGTTTACCCCTCAGTCTGGGCCTATTACACCAAGGAGAATTTCAGCTGGACTGCTGCCCAGGTCGGCATTTCCCTGGGAGCGTTTGGCGCAATGTATGCACTTGTCCAGGGCGGCGTCATTCGCTTGATACTGGCAAAATTGCGAGAATCCCATACGGCCGTACTGGGGCTCGTCGTCACAGTTATCGGGATGCTTATTATGGTATTCATTGACGAAGGCTGGATGATTTATGCTGTATTGCCCCTGACAGCGCTGGGAGGCGTGGTTGTTCCAGCACTAAGTGGCGTGATGTCGCGAAGTGTATCCGAAGATGCACAAGGCGAACTACAGGGTGCACTCTCCAGCATAATGGGGATTACACTCATCATCAGCCCTGTAATGATGACACAAATATTCGGATATTTTACGTCCACCAGTTCTTCGGTTTATTTACCCGGTGGCGTATTTGGCGTCTCCGCGGTAATTGCCATGTTGTCGGGTATTCCCCTGTTTTTTGCATTAAGGCAAACCAGAAGATCAAAATAAAAAAGCCCCGGTACGACAGTACCGGGGCATAATTATCGAGAGTCAAATTTCACTAGCTGTTAACAGCGTCTTTCAGACCCTTGCCAGCTTTAAACTTCGGCGTTTTGGACGCCGGAATCTGAATAGTCTCACCGGTACGAGGATTGCGGCCTTCTGTGGCTGCACGCTCGGTTACAGTATAATTGCCAAAGCCTATGATGCGAACTTCACCGCCACCCTTCAGGGTTTCGGTAATCACTTCAAATGTAGCTTCAACGGCTTCGCCAGCCTGTGCCTTTGAAAGACCTGTTTTATCGGCAACGGCCGAGATCAATTCATTTTTGTTCATCGTTAAATTCCCTCATTTACCCAGGGTCTGCTCGAGTGGCCTGAGCCAGTTTATTGAATCCGCGATTCGTGGCGAAACCACATATCCCAGACCACTCTGGTTAATTTCTCCCAGAAGGCAAGACGCTAACTGGCAGAAATCTGCGCTTTTCCAAGTGATTTGAGCATCCCGGGCAAAATCAGACCACAAAAAAGGGCGCTCAATTCAATCAAGCGCCCTCAAAACCTGTATTTGTGGAAGAATCAGTGAGCAACCAGACCGGATCCGCTTTCGTCAACCACTGTTTTTGAAACGTCTGATTCCGATTCCGGTGTCCACTCAATCGCTTCCGGCATTTCTACGAGTGCATGCTTGAGAGCACCGTCCATGTGGGAAACAGGAATGATTTCCAGACCATTTTTAATTTTATCCGGAATTTCGGCAAGATCCTTGGCATTTTCAGCTGGGATTACAACGACTTTAATACCGGCTCTCAATGCAGCCAACAATTTCTCTTTAAGTCCGCCAATCGGCAAAACACGCCCACGGAGCGTTATTTCACCCGTTATTGCAACGTCCTTACGGATCTTTATGCCCGTCATTATTGATACAATGGTCGTTGCCATCGCAACTCCTGCGGAAGGTCCATCTTTGGGAGTAGCGCCTTCAGGTACATGCACGTGAATGTCATTCTTCTCAAACATCGGAGGTTTGATACCAAAATCAATTGCCCTTGACCGTACATACGATACCGCCGCCGAAATTGATTCCTTCATTACATCACGCAGGTTGCCAGTGACGGTCATTTTGCCCTTGCCAGGCATCATAACACTTTCAATTGTGAGGATATCTCCACCAACTTCAGTCCAGGCAAGACCGGTAATGACGCCAACAAGATCTTCACCCTCGACTTCACCATATCGATATCGAGATACACCAAGGAAATCATCAAGATTATCTTTGGTAATTGTGATGCTCACCTTGTCCGTCGTAATGATTTCCTTGACCGCCTTGCGGCACAAACTTGCCATTTCACGTTCAAGATTTCGTACGCCAGCCTCTCGGGTGTACAACCGGATTACAGCCAAAAGAGCTGAATCCTCGATTGTAAGTTCACCCTCCCTAACACAATGATCCTTCATTGTTTTGGGTATGAGGTGCCGTCGCGCAATTTCAACTTTTTCATCTTCCGTGTATCCTGCAATGCGAATGATTTCCATTCTATCCATCAAAGGTCCCGGAATATTGAGAGAATTCGCGGTTGTAACGAACATCACATTAGATAAATCATATTCCACTTCAAGATAGTGGTCCATGAAAGTCGCATTCTGTTCCGGATCAAGAACTTCCAACAATGCAGAGGAAGGATCACCACGGAAATCCATACCCATTTTGTCAATTTCATCAAGCAAAAACAGAGGGTTGGTCTTTTTACCCTTTTTCATCGATTGAATGACTTTGCCAGGCATGGAGCCAATATAGGTTCTTCGATGTCCACGAATTTCGCTTTCATCCCGAACACCGCCCAGAGACATCCGTACAAATTCCCGCCCTGTGGCTCGTGCAATCGACTTGCCCAATGATGTTTYACCAACTCCAGGAGGGCCAACCAGACAAAGAATTGGTCCCTTCAGCGTATTGGACCGGCTTTGAACAGCCAAATATTCCGTGATGCGCTCCTTAACCTTCTCCAGACCATAATGCTCTTCATCAAGAACATTCTGAGAGAATTCCAGATCATGTTTCACCCGGGATTTTTTGCCCCAGGGTATACTCAAAATCCAGTCGAGATAATTACGAACAACAGTCGCCTCGGCTGACATCGGGCTCATCTGTTTAAGTTTTTTGAGTTCTCCATTGGCTTTGTCACGGGCTTCTTTTGAAAGCTTGGTTTTCTTGATTTTTTCTTCAAGCTCGGCGAGCTCATCACCGCTTTCGTCTGAGTCACCCAACTCGTTTTGAATGGCCTTCATTTGCTCATTCAGATAGTACTCGCGCTGGGTTTTCTCCATCTGGCGCTTCACACGCGAGCGAATCCGTTTCTCGACCTGGAGGACAGATATTTCACTCTCCATCAGACCCAGTACTTTTTCCAGACGGTCTGTTAAACTAACGACAGCAAGGATTTCCTGCTTTTCGTGAACCTTGATCGCCAGGTGTGATGCAACGGTATCTGCGAGTTTGGAATGATCTTCAATTTGATTAATGGCTCCCAAAACTTCCGGAGACACTTTTTTATTCAATTTGACGTAACTCTCGAATTCGGCGACGACCGAACGACCAAGCGCGTCGATTTCGATTTCATCGCCTTCGATATCGGAAAGAATTTCAGCTGTAGCTTCGAAACAATCGGCCCGGTCTGTATATCCGGTAATCTTTGCGCGGCTAATCCCTTCAACAAGGACTTTTACCGTACCATCAGGCAACTTAAGCAGCTGTAACACTGTTGCAAGAGTACCAATTGGATATATATCATCGGTTGCCGGGTCATCATCGGCTGCATTGACCTGAGTTCCCAGTAAGATCTGTTTATCGGCACGCATCACATCTTCAAGTGCAACAATAGATTTATCGCGTCCAGCAAACAGGGGAACAATCATATGAGGAAAAACAACAATATCGCGAAGCGGGAGGACTGGATACACGTCCTGCGCCGGCTTTTCATCGTCCTGATGCGAAGTTTCTGAAGTCATAACTCCCTCACTTTCTTTTTTCACAACCCCGCAACTGAACAAAGCATATAGCGCTGGTTGAATTTTGGTGGTCCATCTCCCATTCCGCACGATGCGCAAATTGAAAACGGGTAAATCTACCTGTGGCTGCCAAACTCCTTACACAATAAAAGCGAGTCACATCACACACCATCAGGGTAGACCATAAGGTGGGTAGTCTGCAGTCAAGATTCAAGATGCCCACAGACGATTTGGGCGGCATTTTGCCGCCCGGATATTATTCAGGATGCGTTGCCGGTCGATACCTCATCTACCTTGTCGGCATAGATATAAAGAGGACGTGTATTGCCATTTACCACATCTGCGGAAATAACAACTTCCTCCACGCCTTCAAGGCCAGGCAGTTCAAACATGGTATCAAGAAGAATACTCTCCAAGATTGATCTTAGCCCGCGTGCACCTGTTTTGCGATCTATCGCTCTCTTTGCGATCGCATTCATTGCCTCATCCTGGAATGTCAAATTGACGTCTTCCATTTCAAACAAACGCTGATATTGCTTAATCAACGCGTTTTTGGGTTGAGAGAGAATTTCAACAAGTGCATCTTCATCCAGATCCACGAGTGTTGCAAGAACGGGCATACGGCCGATAAACTCGGGGATCAAGCCAAATTTGACCATATCCTCTGGTTCAACTATTGAAAATAATTCACCGATTTTACGTTCATCAGGTGCCGCAACAGTTGCCGCGAAGCCGATTGAAGTCGTAGCACCACGGTCAGCTATAATTTTGTCCAGTCCGGCAAATGCACCGCCACAAATAAACAGTATGTTAGTGGTGTCGACCTGCAAAAACTCCTGCTGGGGATGTTTTCGACCACCCTGTGGGGGAACACTGGCAACAGTTCCTTCCATTATTTTAAGAAGGGCTTGCTGCACGCCTTCACCCGACACATCACGAGTAATAGAGGGATTGTCGGATTTACGAGAAATCTTGTCCACTTCATCAATGTAAACAATACCCCTTTGAGCTTGCTCCACATTGTAATCTGCCGACTGCAACAGTTTTAGAATGATGTTCTCAACGTCTTCACCCACATAGCCAGCTTCTGTCAATGTAGTGGCATCCGCCATGGTGAATGGTACATCAAGAATACGCGCAAGGGTCTGCGCCAGAAGAGTTTTACCACACCCGGTGGGGCCTATCAGCAAGATGTTTGATTTTGACAACTCAACATCATCATTTTTCTGATCATGATTGAGACGCTTGTAATGATTGTGAACCGCTACCGACAACACCCGTTTTGCTTTATCCTGACCGATCACATAATCATCAAGAACACTTGCAATATCCATAGGAGTTGGAATGCCGTCTTTCGACTTCACGAGGGAACTTTTGTTTTCCTCACGAATGATGTCCATACACAATTCGACACATTCGTCACAGATAAACACGGTAGGCCCTGCGATCAGCTTACGTACCTCGTGCTGACTTTTGCCACAGAAGGAGCAATAAAGCGTGTTCTTATTGTCTCCGCCATTACTCTTGCCCATACGCATTTCCTTTCAACCAGCGGGAAGCCTGTCGCCTCCCTCTTATTCGCCAACCTGTCCCCTTGAATCGGCTCTGCGGCCGACATTTAATCAAGAGGTATTATACGGGCATCCCCGTGAACATATCCGATATTGCACACGAAAGCTCAAAATTCGCTTAATCCACGTGGTTTTGAGCTCTCATCACAAAAAACGGTTAATCCTTTTTAGCGTCTTCGTCTTCGTCACTTGCTCTTGAAGACACAACCTGGTCGATCAGACCCCAGTCCCTGGCTTCGTCAGCATTCATAAAATGATCACGATCCAGCGTTGATTCAACAGTGTCATAATCCTGTCCGCAATGCTTGACATAAACTTCGTTCAAACGTTTTTTCAATTTCATTATGTCATCAGCATGGCGTTGAATGTCAGATGCCTGCCCCTGAAACCCACCGGATGGCTGATGAACCATAATCCGCGAATTTGGAAGCGCAAATCGCATATCTTTCGCACCCGCTGCCAGTAGCAACGATCCCATTGAAGCCGCCTGCCCCATACACAGTGTTGAAACCCTGGGGCGAATAAACTGCATGGTGTCATAGATCGACATACCGGCTGTCACCACACCACCAGGAGAATTTATATAGAGGTTGATTTCTTTTTTTGGATTTTCAGCTTCAAGAAACAATAATTGTGCGCAGACGATTGAAGCCATACCGTCTTCAATCGGGCCCGTGATAAAAATAATTCGCTCCTTGAGCAACCGGGAAAAAATGTCGTAGGAGCGCTCACCTCGATTGGTCTGTTCGACAACCATGGGAACAAGAGTGCTTACTGCATAATCAACAGGATCTCTCATCATCAACCTTTAATTTTTTGGCACTTCCTGCTTCAACTTTAACGCCGAAGTGCGATTGGCAAAAATTACAATCGGTTCGAATCAAACCGAACACTTACTTCTGGCTAACACCGAGACTATAAATTTTTTACTGACATGCGATCGATTTGATAGAAAGCAAGCAATACACAGATGGCAATTGCACCGCTATTCACAAGGCCCGGTGGACAAAGTCGGCGCTCGTGAACACACAAAAACGCCCGCCATAATATAGCGAGCGTCCTTATTAAATTACGACTTCTGGTTATTCTATTCGTCGTCAGAATCTTCGGCAAGCTTCTCAAGCTCTTCTTTTGTAACAGTTTTATCTGTTACATTTGCGAGCTCAAGCAGAAAATCAACCACTTTTTCTTCGAAAACCGGTGCCCTGATAGAAGCCAATGCATCAGTGTTTTTGCTATAAAAATCCCAAACCTGTTTTTCCTGACCAGGAAAACGCTGGGCCTGAGACATTACCGCGCGTTGAACTTCTTCATCAGTTACCTTGATTTCATTTTTCTCGCCAATTTCGGAAAGAACCAGGCCAAGTCGAACCCGACGTTCTGCAATCTTGGTATACTCTTCCCTGGCTTCTTCCTCAGATGTATCTTCATCCTCAAAAGATTTGCCGGACTCTTCCATTTCACGCAGGATTTGATCCCAAATATTCTTGAACTCCTGCTCAAGCATACTTGGAGGACTATCGAATTTGTGCATATCATCCAGCGCGTCAAGCAATTGACGCTTCACACGCTGGCGAGTCAGATTACCGTGCTGGCTTTCAATCTGCTGCTGGATGGTTTTGCGTAATTCGTCAAGGGAATCAATGCCGAATTTCTTGGCAAACTCATCGTCTATTTCCAGCTCACCTGGAGCCTCAACAGATTTGACAACAATATCAAAAGTTGCGTCTTTTCCTGCCAATTTTTCAGAACCGTAATCGGCAGGGAAAGTCAGCTCAAGAACCTTTTCGTCCCCGGCCTTCAGACCGACAACCTGTTCTTCAAAGCCCGGGATAAACTGACCAGAACCAAGAACCAGCTTGGCATCCTTGTCTTCTCCACCGTCAAACGACTCACCGTCAACTTTACCAAGGTAATCGATCGTCACTCGATCACCATCAGCAGCCTTGCCCTTTTTCTCATCAAACGGGCGTGAACCATCAGCTATCTGGTTGATACGGTCGTCAATTTCTTTCTCGGAAACATCAACTACCGGACGTTCAACATTAATGCCTTTGAAATCACCAAGAACGATCTCGGGAAGCACTTCATATTTAAGCGTAAACTCAAAATCAGCTTTGCCATCCATAATCATGGAAGCTTCGTCTTCGTCCTCGGTCATATCAAACTGAGGCTGAGCCGCAGATTTCTCYCCGCGCTCYTTRAGCTGGGCAGCWGTCGTTTCGTTCAGTATTTCCTGAACGATTTCWCCCATKACCGAGCGGCCGTACAATTTTCTWATATGWGAGACAGGYACTTTACCCGGGCGAAATCCATTGATCCGCACTTTGTCTTTCATATCAACAAGGCGTGTYTCAAGRCGACCGTTCATATCGGCTGCCGGAACAACAACCTTCAGCTGRCGCTTMAGGCCCTCGGAAAGGGTTTCGGTCACTTGCATGTTTTTAGCTTCCGTTTTAGATAAATCCATAAAATTTCTGACAACATTTCAAACCAGCGCCTCAATCAATATGACCAAGTCATGCCATTATTTAAAATGGTACGGATGGAGGGACTTGAACCCCCACGTCTTGCGACACCAGAACCTAAATCTAATAGGCACCCAAGTAAATGAGGGTTCCTATAGGGTTCCTGTATCAACGCTTGAGACGTCTGAGCCAAGTTTGAGCCACCCGTGGCACACCCTAAGACACCAATAAAATCAGTGTCTTAATACGTTGGTACGGATGAAGGGACTCGAACCCCCACGCCTTGCGGCACCAGGACCTAAACCTAGCGCGTCTACCAATTCCGCCACATCCGCGTAACCAACGTTCGGATGATCTATATTGTCCTTTCCAAAGCTGCAACCCCTTTGTTGAGGCTTTCGGGGATAAGGTGAGCGTAACGTTGTGTAGTAGTTATGTTTTTGTGACCCATCCATTCTTGGATTGTAACCAATGAAATATCAGCCATCGCCAACCGTGAGGCACAGGTGTGTCTAAACATGTGAGGCACGAACTCTTTATCATCCAAAAACCCAAGGTGGCCCCGGGCTCTGTCAAAGTGCCCTCTGTAAGTATCCTGAGAGATGATAAATGGTTTTACGTCTCCCCGCTTCTTGGAGAACTCAAGGGCCTCACGGGCCTTGGAAGCACAAGGGATCGTGCGAGCCTTGTGTCCTTTGGACTTCGCTCCAAGGAAAGTTATATGGCTGAAGTTCTTTGTAACTTCTGGCCAATCCAAGCTTGTAGCTTCTGAGAGCCGCGCACCGGTGTAGAGGAGAAATTGTGATAGATAGAYAGCTGGAATTAAGCCRCAGTGATTGAGGTAGTCAAAGAACTTCTCCTCTTCCTTATATGACAAGATACGCTCACGGCCCCCCTTCTCTTTTGAGAATGAGATGTGTGGTTTCTTGTCGATAAACTCTTTTTGAAGAGCAAACTTGAGAACCTTGGAGATCGCTGAGCGCTTACGGTTCAATGTGCTCTGTGAGATAGGCTTCGTAGCCATCATCATAGTTTCCATCATAAGGATGGACTTGGCGTCCACTTCAACCAACGGGATGTCAGGAGTGATCTGTTCCAAGGTTTCTATGCAATGTCTGATTTGTGCAGCTGCATTCTTGACCGAAGCACCCTCTTTAAGGTCCGGCCAGATGCTGTTGAAGTAGGTATCCACAAAGGCCCTTAAGGTCGGACCGTTGGTAATATCATTCTCGTTCGGAAAAGGTAGCCCCTCTAAGTCTGCTTGCCTAACTGCCTTTTCCCATCTGAGCGCTATATCCTCAGACTTGAACCTCTTACGTTTCCTTATGCCTCCATATGAGGCGTCAGCCATCCATATGCTACCCTGTTTTCTGGCCATCTCCTTTTAGTTCCCTCTTGGTTCCCGGAGTCGTCATGATCTTGTCTATAAATGCCTCACCCGTGTGAGTTAGCCTGAGCACACGCTTACGGTTATCCTCAGGGTCCATTTCGTTCGTCATGTACTTCATTGCTTTAGACATGGACTTGTGACCACTGCCCCAATAGCGGACGTTGCGGGAGGCTGTGCCTGATCCCATACCAACTTTCTTTTCCACTAGTTCGGTAGTGCCATGGCCACCTCTGGATACCGCCAGAGCCACTTGGAGCAGGGCAAGAATTGTACCTACCTGCATGTTGTTATCAATGCTGCTGAAATACCCCAGCTGCCTGATTAATTCCTCAATATCACCTGATGCACTCATCGGATTTCCTGACCTCTAACGGGCCCCTTTCCTCATCTCTCCACTAAACTATTTCACTGCGCTGGGAGATTGTCTTCTTATTGCATCATTACGTTCACTTGTCACTAGGTTAAGTCTCTTATTAACACACTATCTTGGGTGGGATTTTATAATGTGATATTCTGTTATGGTTGTACTAGATGCCATCAACTCGAAGGCAGCATTATCAACCTCGTCATATGTCATGTCAGCCGTATGGATGGTGGACAGTATAGCCCCCTCCCCATCGCTGAACTCGACAGTATAGTTATTGGTTTCGTTCATATGTATTGTCTCTTGATATTCTACGCCCCTATTCACCGGATACCCAAGGTGAACCCTTGTAGTATCCATACTTTCAACAACTCCCCTTGAAACACAACAGTCATGTGGCATTACTACAGTGTGGTTCAGAGACAAAGGGACTATATTGATTGTTACACTAAGTGATAGGGATCGTGGTTTATATTACTAATTGCAATTTCTACTTATTCCAAAGTTCCCTTCTATGATGTTAGTGTTGGTGGTAATTCAGGCCTTCGTGTGACGTCAATTGTATTCCTCATACGCTGGGGTCCTTATGTTACCTATGGTTTCTTGGGGGGAATTTGTGGCACCCTTTCAGGTAGCCCGTCCAAAGGCCTTGGCAAGCCCCTGTCTATTGCCCTTGAAGGACACTCTTCCAAGCCAAATCAATGCAGAAATGACCTGTTTAATTTAGCCAATGATTTCAAGGTCTTCTAAATGTCTGCCTATTGTATATATTACTTATAGTAACCTATAGAAATCATATGCCCATGATATGAGCCATGAATATGATTCATATTATTTGGTATGGATATTTATAGGAGGATATAAGAGGAAGGAGAGAGAGTAAGAGATAACTGTAGGGATACATATGTATCTATAGGATCTATAGGTGTCCTATAGGGGCCTCTGAATCAATACAGGTAGACTGTGGGCTCTTCTGTAAAGTCCTCAGCCTGTTCATCAGATACAACGGGCCAGATCCAACCATCTGCAATAAACCTATCGACCTCATCCAAGAAGAGCTGGTTATAATCGACAAGCTTCGTCACAAGCGGAGCCTTGGGTGCTTTAGGGCTCATCATCATCATCATCCTCTTCACAACCTACATACTCTCTGATTGCCAAATTGTACTCGTAATGCAGCGCCACAGTTTCTCGGGCATAGTTGCCAATGTCTCCTCTGGCTTCCCCTTCCTTGATGCTCTGTAGATGCCGGGCGAAGTCGAGATACTTACCAAAAGCATTCATTACCTGTCTTCTCGTCTTCATTTCTCTTCATTCTCCTCTTCACTGTCCAGAGGCTCATCAGTTTCACTGGCACCATAACTAAGTAGGTTTACGGCGCATTCATATGCGTACTCTTCAGCATCGTCTAAATGCTCGAACTCAAGTACTTCTTCTGTATCCGTGCCAGCGTAGCAGGTCCCATAAATCACTTTGAATTTAGGCATGGTGGTTAGTCTCCTTTGATGTTGGCGGTGATAGGAAAGTTGGACGCAATAGAAACTCACACACCTCAACCAAATACCGGCACCCCCCTCAGGGCTGTTATAGGTATCGCAAAAATAACAGTGACAGAGAGGGATGCCAGCGTGGCCCCGTGCGTGGTTAGTTGGGAGGAGGATTACACAGGACCGGGTGTTCTTAGATACTGGATATGAGTCCAAGGATTGATCCTAAGAGTCACACAGAGTCATTGAGGGCCTCAGATGACCCGACATAGCCAAAAGTGACAGACCGGACTCAGTGAGTCTCTGTGGGGTTCCTAGGACCTCTCGGGTCTTTAGGGCGCTGTAGGGTCTAAGGAGGCTACAGGCTTTCCTTGCTTATCAACCATGATAATCTTCACTCCAGCCTCCTCGGCTTTCGTGGCCATGTCTCTTGTTTGCCAACCACCCGGCATAACTACGGCAATATCAGGCTTCCCATATCTCAACATTTTGGTGTTGTTAATTGGTATGGCCTGTTTGCCGTGCCTAGACCAATTTGGAGGATACACAGTACAGGGCAAGCATCTCAACCTAGCAACCACCCCGGATAATCTATCGGCACCACATGTCCCACCGTGAATGACGTGGGTTACATCGGGTATCAGGTCCATCACACGTCCAATTACTGCCAAGTCACGATAGCCCCTCCCACCGCTAAAAAGCACACGCATAGTCTGTCCTCCCTTTCATCATTCATAATCAAGAGATTCAAATAGAGACTCGCACAGAGTCTTTAGCTCCCAAGGGTACGATTGCACCTAAAGAACCCGCATGACTCTGTAAGGACTCCTGTGGGGTTCCTATGGCCCATTCTGTGACCTAAGGAGGCTTGGTAACTATCGACCACCCCTCATTCATGAGCTCCAACATGTGATCCCTTACAGCTTCCCGGGCCGCGGAGTATGCAGGACCCCCCACAGAACATCTCAGGACGTCCACGGTCTCTTCGACACCCTCGGCTCCCGTTCGGGTAACCTTGCAAGAATTGTATTCAGCAGTCCCGTCCATCATGTCCACGACAAGGATACGGATCATCTGCCTATGGTCTGGATGGGCCAGCAGGAACGTACAGGTCCCGGAGATCTTGGGGAGTGCGTGGGACAGTTGGGTGCATTTGGATGCTTGGGAGGCTTGGGGTTCTGTGGGAGCGTTGGGGTCTTCAGGGGCCGTTGGATGATAGGAAGCCATAGGTTTGCGATACCTTTTGTTAGGTGTTGGATGAAATGGGGTGTGAACTTGGTTGACCGCTACTCAGCGTCAATTAACAGGCTAAATGGATGTATCCAGCCACCTTTTCAGCTTCGTATCTGCGTGTAATCCAACCTTGATAATCCAGTAACAAGTTAGCAAAATACAATGGGGCCATAAGAGAGCACTGAGGCTGAGGTTAAGTATATATCGCCCTCTGGTCTTGGTTACCCCTAGGTCGAATTCACGCTCTAAATCTTCGTTACTGTAACCAAGCAACCAAAAACATAGACGCTCAATCACTTCAAGAACGTGTACAATCACCAGACCTGTAAACAGCCATCCGACAACGTAATATTCCAATAGAAATTCGAGTAACATCAGGAGCATTTCCCAAGTTTGTGGTGAAGATTGAAATAAGGGTAATTGTTCAACTCAACTCGTAAACGTTGCAATCAACGACCATCTACCGTTAATATGGTCATGGGCAATTAATGGGAGGAGCTAAGTTGTGGGCAGTGATAAGAAGTTCAATGAGTTGAGTGAAGAGGATATCCAGACGCTTCTGGGGGATGCCGAGAGGAACCCAAGGAACGCCGGAAACCTTGAGGTCTTGAGGGACCGTGGAGGACGCTTGCCCACTTGGGAGAACTTCAAGACGCTTAAGAAACGTGAACCACTCTCGGTGTCCATCAACTTTGATGTTGAGCTGAAGGTATACAGTGGCCTTACAGCTAACGCTTATCCTTCAATCACCAACTTCATGATCCTGATGTACAACTTGGTGCTCGTGGTAACTGTTCCGTTAGCCATATGGCTCTGGTGGGCAGGTCATATGAATGCTTGGGTTACAGTGATAGGCACATTGTGTGCACTCGTGATCTTCAAGCAACTGGAGACATGGACAAGAGCACAAGCAACACGAAAGTTGGCCATGAAGGAAGCGTATCCTTACTACTACGCGTTAGCTCATGGGTTCTTCAGGTTCCATGGGTTGCCGTGAATGTAGTGGGAAATAAAGAAGCCCTCGCCACAGGTTCACTGTAGGAAGGGCCTTATTTGGTGCTGATCAACCGCTTTCGCGGCGGCTTGTTAACGGGCACATATTGCAGTGAACTGCTCACCACCCGCAACTACAAACTACCTTAGTAGTACCAGTACAGATAGATTAGTCATTTGCAACTCAACCGTCAAGCTATTTAGTTATTTAGGTCTAATAGCCAGCTTTCTCAGCAAGGGCTACACCCTTCTTTAAGATAGCTATGGTTTCAGTCACATCCTTTTTTGCATCTACTGAAACGATTTTATTAAGAAGTCTCTCCTCGTAGTCTGCTATAGCGTCCAATGCTTCATCTTTGGAGTAAGCCACACTACTAAGCCCTTCATCGTAAACAACAATAACACCATCCTCGATAACTGGATAACTGGACATACTTAGTTGCTCCTTTGTTGTTGCTGATCAGAAGATCATGAACCGATAGATCTGTAGGGGGAAGTAGCCCTAGCAGTTATGGAACACATGGCCCCCTCGGACCCCTGAAACATAGTAATCTGTACAAGCCCAATCACGCGCCATGGCTTCCCAGTCTATGTAGTACTGGAGGGCATCAGGGATTGGGTCGTAACATTCTTCGTAAAGCTCTTGGACATAGTCAGCAAAGTTCTCATGGTAGCCACAGTAAGCTTCCCTGAACTCTTCGACATCCGGTGGTGAGGTTTCACCCCTCCAACTCATGTACTCACAATATGCTTCCCATTCGTCGTCGTCCGACATCTCTTCATAAGCAACAGCGAATTCAATGATTGTTTCAAACGAGGTGTATTCACCAACGTATCCTTGAGGAAACCCTTCGTGGTCGTGGATAGCGTGTTCGTTAAGCCCCGAGGTTTCACAATCGCTCTTGCCTAGCAGTTTACGTTTATCAATCTCTTCCCAGATCTCATCAACATCAGTCATGTTGGTAACGTCGATCCAGCCTCCTTTAAGGCTCCCGCTAACATATGCAGTCAGATCGGCTACATAGATACGCAGGTCACCATCAGTGGAACTAAGGTCAACTGTAGGAAGTGGCTTGGTAGCCGTGAGGTCAGGTGGTGTTGTTGGGGTAATATTCATGAAAGGTCGCCCCCATAAATATATGTTTCTTTAAGGCCGCCACCGTCAGAGAGACCAACCAGATAAGCCTCAACTAATGGAAACGCTTCACACTCAGGCACAGGCTCAGGTCCAAGCGGGTAAATCACATCCCCATTTTTAGCTATATATCTTGCTAATCTACACCCGCTGACAAGGTCGAAATGATTAAAATAATGACCAACATTTGAACTTGACGACCCGTTTCTAAATCCTTCTTCCGGGCTTCCTGTAAATCTATTTAATGCGTCTATAAGGGTCTTGAGATCTTCCAGAGTATATTTAATCATGGTTGCGATACCTTTTGATTTTGTTTAATAATCACAGTGCGGGGTAACGTACTCAGCCAGTCCAATGCGATACCGGACTGGCTGTGGTTGAAGGCCGGGAGGTACGAACTCCTAGCCTTCTTCCCCCGTGATTTCTCTGTGGGTGAGTAGTTTAGACAACTTCGGTAATCCTAAGGTTCTGTGTCTACCTCAACATTACAAATTCCAGACCAGTCACAAGCTTCTCGCAACTCATCAATACTCATGTTGGTCACATGATCCATTAAGCTGGACCTGAGCTTTCCCAACACAATACCACCAGCGTTAGGAAGTTTGGAAGTCACTCTGAATGACCCATGGAAATCATACATATGATCAAACTTAAACTTGGTCATAACAATTGCCTCCTGCCCCTTCGCTGCCACTCAGCTCTATAATTGATTTCATGGTTGCCAGAGGTTCTTACGGTCCTCCTTCGATACCTGCGTTGTTGATCATGCTTGGCAGCGATGGCCGCGATGATGCCCATAGTGACCATGAGGGTTCCTATGAGTGCCCCGGCGTACTGGAGGTACTGTGTGTCTGAGATTTCCATGATGGCTTGTGATACCTCTTGATGTTGATTGTTAACCCAGAAGATGGGTTTCATGATGTGTCTCTTGCTATGTTATATTCACAATACCTATGCTGCGCTTATGATGCGTAACTTGGTAACGATGGTTCGCCCGCCGCGATGTATAAATCTTTGAAATCCCCAATTTCTTCAAAGTTCCAATCAATAATTAAGGACATTTCTTCCGCGTATATCTTCGCGATCTTTAACGTTCTTGCCAGACCTATACCATTTAGCACTGAACTGCCTGTTGTCGCATGTGTAACGACCCATCCATTAGCGTCATCTAACCGACGATGAATAACAAACTCTCCTAATGCGTAGGCATCAAGCTCGCGAGAATCTTTACCGCTTTGCATTGCCTTGCCGGGGATTTTGTATTTGGTTTTGACCCATTTGGTGGCGGCGGCGGCTGTTGTGTTGGAGATGTTGGCTGTCATGGTTGCGATACCTTATGTCTGGATGAATAGTTGAAGTGATGGAGGGAGGCTTGTTGGGACCCCTCGCTAATACCCAAGAGCCGCAAGGACCTTGGAGGCCTCAATGACCCTGAAACCGTCCGGGAAATCAGACTTCAATTCAGCCTCATTCAACCCGTGTGATTTGTACTCACGGACTGCCCTTGCCCAATCGATTTCAACAAGCTCTGAACTCTCTAAGTAAGTCATTATCAATTCTCCAAATGTATGAATTATAAGTGTTATTCACTCTACAATTACAGGTGGACTCACGTATGGACTCTATGCACTAACGCAGTGTTTACCACAAACGAAGACTAAAGAACGTCCGTTCTCATGGTGTATTTAGGTAGTCAATATTGTGCTTGTTACTAGCCATCCAAATCAATGGCCACATCTATCGAGATAGCTAGAATACAAGAACAATACTCGATTACTGGTAGACTTTATTCAACTAAAGTAGTCAGGCGATTTGTTACATTTATTCCAATGGTGCCACCTAACCGCTGGGCACCGTGGGACCTATTTAATTATCAAAGAGCCTAAGAGTAAGAAGTCCTCTTAGATCGAGATCACGTTGATTAGCCTGTTTGCTGCAACAACTGTTTCGATGTCACCAATAGATATCAATGCACTTGTGAAGTCAATCGCTAATTGTAATTCAAACTGGAAACAGCCTGAAAGTGATTCAGTGATTGCGTGAGTAAAGCGTGAATGTGCGTGATTAATTTCCAAATAACCTAATGATTACTGTGGGTTGATTCGGCCACCAAACGGATTCAACACGTTTAGCGAGGCTGTGGGTAACCATGTGAATAACTATGATTAAGCGTTATAAACCCTAACTTATCGCCAGCGGTAATTTGGGAGCCTATAGCTCATATGGGCTACGTAATGCCCCGTATACTAGCTATACGCGCGTTAGGTGTTACGTCATGTCAATACAAAAAATGTGGGGGAGTTTGCATGATTCCAAATATATGGATGACTAGTGCAGTCATATACAAACTATTAAGACAAGATAACATATGAACTAGATATTATATCTGGTAAGGAATGGCTGTAACCCTAGGCTACCAGTGCACCAATGGCACAAAGGTATGCCATGACCCCCATATGTGACCTCACCCCTATAGGAAAACAGCCAGAGCTAATAGGGGTACGGGGGGTGTTGTTGTCTCATATATACGTATTCATCTACACACATTTTCTACAGAAACATATGGCCCCCAAGGCACCCTCAGGAACCTCAAGGCCCTCACAGCTCCCCCAAGATCCCCAAGGAATCCCAACGGACCCTCAAGACCCCCCAAGACCCCACAGGACCCCCTCATAATCATCATGAACCCTTCACTAAGAGAACCTTGGGTCTACATCCAGTATTAACATCAATGTACAACCTCAAGGCCCCCTAAGAACTTCTAAAGAAGCCCACAGGACTCCATACAGACTCGTAAGCCCTTTTGGAGTCCTGACATACCTGGTTTTGCCTAAAGGCGCTGTATGGAGTCCTGTGAGTCCTGTGGGGTCATTTAGGTATCTACCCAAGTGTTATTTCCACGGCTCCCACCGGTCCCCCCAGCACTGTCAATGAACTTCAGAAACTCTTCATCCATCAGCCTCATGTACTCGTCTTCAGCTGCCCTCTTGGAATCCTGATTCATGAGCTCTGTGAAGTGAGCAATGAGGATAGCCATGACATCGATACGATCATCGAACCTCAAGGCCCCCTTCTCCCTGCAGATGTGGGTCATCTGGTAGAACAGTGAGCGTGAGTTCCTGATTGAAGGTTCGTACTTCTGGATGGATTGATCATCTTTGCTGAGGACATCAGGGTCCACTATGAGCCTGTGACCGGACACCACGGGTTCCATGGTATCTATGATCCTCATCTCTTTCATCGTGTGATGACGAACTTCCTCAATAGTACAAGGATGTTCTCTGTTGAGGAAAGGTTCAAAGAGCTTGGCGAACATACCGTCACCAAAGTTGCTCTCAATGACAATGCAATGGACCTTATGCTTCTTGGCGATCTTGGCCAACACTTGAAGTGTCTCGGGCTCATAGCCCCCTGTGAGACCACCGGCCTCAGGGACCCATACGTTCCCTGCTAACTGAAAACCTACAGCGTAGCCTGTCTCGTCCTTGCCTCTACCTGAGGGATCAATAGCCATGACCCTTAATTGGTACTCATCAAACTCATTCCCATGGCTTGCTACACTGAACAGCTTGTCCCCGGCCATCCCGTGGTTCGGGAGATCCTTGAGTTGTCTGTCAGGATTGGGGAGCCAATGGACTTCTATAGGTGCCCTTAACGGAGGCACGGGCATCACTATTAGGTCTTTGAGTTTGAGAGGATATCTCTCTTCGTCAGAGAGCTTGGTGTTGAGCATGAACTGAAGGGAGAACCCTGCAGCTCCGTACTCTGCCCTACGATCCTGAAGCTCCTCTTCATCGAACCTCTCAGGGTCCGTAGGGACTCCGTACAGCCCCTTGTCGTACATGGTTCTGATAAGGGGAGCCAAAGAGCTACCATAGGCCTCTACCTCTTCTGAGGTGGGCACATAGGCAGGCCATATTCGGTTAGTGAATGTCTCTGGTAGTTTGTTGTAGATACTATCCTCAGTTTGAGGCGTACCAAGGTAGATGATCCTAGAGTTCTCAAGGGGTTTCAGGATCGCTGAGTACTCTTTGGTTCTCTCTATGAGAGCGTCACGTCTTTCGACGGTCATGGAGTTGTTGGGGACTTCAACGTCATCCGAGATAATGATGTCAGCACGACCCCCGGTCAGCTGGGAATCAATCCCTTTGGAGAAGACTGAAGGGGTCTGATCAGGAAGAGCTGGACCTACATCAAATTCAAGACGTGATTGTCTTTGAGATGCCTTGGGCTTCAGGTGGACTAACTCTGGTACAGTGTTAATAAGATTGAGGGCAAAGGTAGTAAAGTTATCCGCTCTGTTCTTAGAGGCCGATACCACCATAATCTTGTTTTGAGGATCTCTGTAAAGCTCCCAGAGGACGTAGGCAGAGGTCACGAATGACTTACCAACGCCCCTGAACGCTTGTATGCAAATCTTGTTAGGACCGTGCTGCAGGAAGATCGCCAGATCAATCTGGACCTTGGTAGGCTTGGGGAGGTTTATCTGTTCCCAGATGAAACTAAGGAAGACCCTGAAGTCCTCCTTGAGAGGATCTTTGACTATGATCAAACATCTACAACACGGAATTGAATAATAGGGAGGGAGGAGAGTTAGTTGGTGGATAGCTTGACGTGGCCAAGCCCTTGAGCTGCCATATCAACCTCATCAAAGTTGTTAAATTGGGCAGCTAGGGAATCCATGGATGACCCTGAGGCCGTGATAGCCTCAATGCCATTGTCCTTAAGGAACTTCACGGCAACCGAGAGCTCCTGAGCTGATATTGAATTGTCATTGAGCTTCCTGATGAGGTCATTAGCTACACCAGCATGAAGGGCTTCAAGAACTTCTTTGGTTGCTGTCATTATTCGCCTCCAACTTCCTCTTACGCCTGAACTCGGCAATCTTGATATAGATTTGAACACTGAGCCAAACGGCACCAAGGATCGGCAGAAGTATTCCTGCTACCACAGAGGCCGTTTGGAGTGCAGGTAACCATGCGGGACTGGTAGCAGCCCCTAAAGCTATTCCACCATTAGCCAGTTCTTTCATGCTTGTTATTTCTTCTTGTTTCTATTGAACTTGTCCATCATGGCGGGACCAATCTTCTCAACCGATCTACCAAGCCCATACACAGATCCAAAGAGACCAAGGACAGTGAAGAAGTCACTGTGGGTCACTGTGGTGATCTCTGGAAAGAACACAGGTTGAATGATCATGATCCAAGGGAGCATTGCGATAAGCATCCATGCCAAGGCAGGACGCCAACTGGACTGGAAGAGATTACCTGTAACCTCAGCCACCGCAATGTCTCGCATGGTGGCTTGAAGTTCACTCTCCTTGGCTAAGAGCGCCATGGTGATCTCGGAGCTCAAGCGTTTCCCTTCAGCAGTGTTGGGGAGAACCTTGGAAATCAATGGGATGATTGCACTAATAATTGTACCAATCATGGGTTATGACCTGCTCTTGTTGAGTTGGAAGATTGCTTTGAAGATCGCTACGATTAGCCGTATCCACCATGCAGATTTCTTAGGGGCCTTTGGGGTAACCTTAGGAGCCTTTATTACGACTTCCTTAGGTGCATTCATGGCACTCAGGAGAGCCTCTTGGAACTTGAGGGCATACGTGGCAATGGTCGAAGCTTTGTCCATACCGTTGACGATACGTCGGGCCTGTTTGTAGGAGGAATGTTGGCATGTAGGAGACTTGAGATACCTCTTGAGCCTCTTCCCTGTGAACATACCCCGTTCCATGCCCTCATAAATAACCTGAGCGGCTATGCTAGGGTCATTGGCGAGTTCAGGGTTCCCCTTGAGATCCAAGTCGAGGAACTTCCCCATCTTGATATAGTTATAGTCCCAAGTGAGCTGAACGTACCCACGGCCAATGAATGGCCAGTAGGTCTTACCAGTAAGATACGCCTTGGAGCCATACTCAGTCACGGGCTGCATGGTGTACGCTGTCTCATGCCACGCCGTAGCGAGCACGTAAGCGATCCATGAGGTCGGCAGGTCCCGTTTGACCCCTTCATCCAGAAGGATATTAAAGCCGTCTACTTGGGCTTGAGAGAGCTTGAGGAGCTTAAGGTGCCCTCGGACCTCTTTGAAGAATACGCGTCTGTTCATTATCGTTTCGTGTGTAATGAATCATCTTGTTGATTTATAGCGAGGCATCAGAGCCCTCATCGTCCTCTTGAGACCTCCCAAGATGCCCCGGGTCTATCTTTTCAAGGATGCATGCCAGAGGCTTCCAGTACCATTTGTGCCTGTTCTTGGAACATCGGCTTGAGATGGTTTCATCAGGATCACCCCCAAGGACTGTGTTGAGGAGTTGATCAAGGGCAATGAGGATGTTGAGGAAGTAAGCTTGAAGGAACTTTAAGACCACCAAGTGTCCTCTTGGAAATTGGATGGAATTGGGTTCATGGTTTGGAGCGCATTGCTCTTGTCCAAGGTAAGCTTCAGGGCACTTCGGGTCTGCCTGAGTATTAAGGCCCTCGCGGTTTGCTCTGAGGACCATGTGCCACCTTCAAGTCGAATGTCCTGAAGAGCCACGGCCTCCTCAACTCCCAAGGAGCGCTTGTAATCAAGGTCCTTGGTACTTGAGGAGGCTGTGAGACCCATGAGTACCTTGCGTCTCCTTAGACACTCGGCTTTCACATCATCAATAGTTGGTTCAGGTTCTACAAACACACCACTCACATACAACCAGCCCGGACCAACTTCACCAGCCCATTGAATGGAACCATCAACGAATTTCTCATGGATTTCATCTGCTACGCTATTACGTACAATCACGTAGTTCATACGAGTAACTCCTGAAGAATGCAGACTGATGAACCGCGCTCATAATCCGTACTGTCGATGCCTGACGATGTCCTGTTAAAATGGAACCCCATACTTTGACCCCTCACATGCAGCTCATATTTGTAAATTCCAGCAGCGAGAGTAAGATCTGAAAATTCCATTGAAACCTGTACGAGAGTGGAGCCTACATCGTTGTCAAAACCTATAGCTGCTAAGCCAATATGCCGGGTTCCCGCTGCATCAGCAGTACCCAACTCGACCGTTGAACCATCCGGATTAACGCGAACAATATAGAACATGCCATTTTGTTGACGGTCAAAGCACAACTGGAAGAATACTCGTATTTTGGCGTTAGCTTGTAATGTTGTAAGGCTGGTATCAATGGTCGAAAGATGCCGGTCTGTGCTTGCTGCATACGATATGTTAGTAGTGACCAGCGTTTGCACCCGGTTTTTCGCGACCGTTTGCATCAAAGCTATAGCAACACTCTGATCCGCTGGAATGTCTCCGGTCGCAGGTACATCCAGCTTGGCTCTCATATCTCCAGCAGTTGTTAGAATGTCCAGCTCTGTAGCAAAGGTACTGTGAGGGACATGCTGAGCCGCTACTGCATCATCTCTAAGGATTTGCGTTTCATCTTTAAAGACCTCCGAGGCATCCGCAGAATCCTGAGAGGCACTTGCGGAAACCTGAGAATCTGTAGCACTCAATTGAGCAGCTGTACCGGCAGCAACTGCATCGGAACTATAGGCCTCCATGGCTGCTCGGGTCACAGCGTCCTGAGGGTCTATTGGGTCCGATAGGTTCTTGAGTCTCTGGCCTTTGGCATCAACTTCAACACCATCTCCAATGAGAGAATTCTCGGACTTGTCTACAGCCTCTTGAACAGCATAAAGCAGCTGAGTGGTCTGAGTGTTTCGTTGCTTGGCAGTCTGGGTACTACCATCCTTGAAGACCACTTTGGCAGCATCAATGTCTGTGTGACGCGTGATAACCACGGTCCCTGTAGGAGCATCGTCCAAGCGAACCATAGCTCCCGTGAGGAAGCTAAAGGACACGCTGGTGCCATTTACAGTGACCGTAATATCGTCGGTTTCAAGGTAGCCATAGCTGAGGGAGTAATCAGTCAATAACCCTGTTTGATTTGGGTAGGTAATAGAAGCATAGGAAGCCAAATCGAGACTACCTTAATGTATTGAATCATCGGCTGGAGAGGAGCTCTGGGGGCCTAGCGTTTGGCATGGTCTGGAAGAGGTCTCCAAAGGAGTTATTGCCAGTGTTATGAATCCTGTTAAGGCGTTTGTTAAGCCTCCGCATGACCTTGAGGTCCTTGAGAGGCATGGTCTTGCCTTCGGCATGTTCAAACTGGACAATTTGAGCTGTAACACTCTTGGCTATCTTCTTGTAATGATTAAACACACTGTCCATAATGTCACGCCGGGTCTCCCAAGATGCCTTGGTGTATTTAGGGTCATCCTTCAGCCTCGTTAGGGACGCCTTGAGGTTCTCACCTTTTATTACATTTACAGTGAAATGATCTGGATTGGACTTCTTACGGGTAGACTTGCGACCCTCAGAGGTCCCTGAGACCGTGACGGCCTTGGAGCCCTTGAGAGGCACATCGTACACAGCGTTTCTATAGAAGTCCCACGCTGAAACCTTCTTGCCTTTCCAAGTGGCTGAGAGCTCTGTCATGGAAGGATAATCACCCTTCTTGTAACCGGCCTGAGTGAAGTCACTTCGAAACAACTCATGAGGCATGGGGAGCGTTAAGTGCATCCCTGTTTTCTGCATGAGCTCATAGATCTCTTGCTTGAGAGGCGTGAGGTGGCTGAGGTCCTTCAACGATAGCCCGGGAACAAAACCACGAGACTTGTCATAGATCACAGCGTCCCCAAGGACATCACGTTTCTGATAACCATTGGAGCCCCACATCTGTACTTGAATTCTCGTGAGGAAATCATAGCCCTCACGGGCCTCTTCATTCTCCCACTTGGACACCATCTTGATATGCCCGGGAATGAACTGAGCAGGAATACGTGAGGCCCAGCGTCCGAAGCGTTCACCGTCCCCAGCAAGCACACCGTCCGAAAGTGCCTTAAGAAACCCTGAGACACCTTGGAGACTTGCGGAGTCCTTGAGCATCGAAGCGACACCAATAGTGTACGCGTTGGATATCTCTAGATATTCATTTGCTGCATCTTGTGAATGTATAGATATACCGAGTGATTCATCCTCAAGGTTACGCAAGGTATCCGAGAGTGCCCCGGCCATTATGAGAGGCGCGGTGAACGGTAGGAACCTTGTGAGATCGTAAGGCTTGCCATCGATGATGATTGAGTTAGGTGGAAGGAGTTCACGTTGTCTTTTTTGACCCTTCCAGTCCTTGAGTCTCGTGGGACCTGTCAGGCTGATCATGCCAGCTTGTTGCATGGCCATGACGCCACCGAAGATACTCCAGCCTATAGCGGCCTGAGCGCGGGCTTCAGCAGCTTGACGGGGCCCATTCTTACCGATGAAATCATCAACAAACTTGGGAGCGAATCGAGCTTCAACACCCATCTTCCTAGAAATCATCTCCAAGCCCTTCATGGGAATACCAACCACGATCTGTGAAGCAGGTATCGTCTGCATTGCGATGTTGAAGATGTTGATAGGAGTTCTGAAGAAAGGAACAACGATGTGAGTTAGAAGACCTACAAGGTCCTCTCGACGTCGTATGTTATCAAAGGCCTGAAGGAACCTTCCACCAAGATAACGATCATCAAACCGTTGCTGGAAAGCTACTTTGGACGCTTCATTGAGATCCTGAACGTCCAAGCCTTTACCCGTCTGGTGATCAATTCCCTTAATGATATAGGCCTTAGCGAACTTCTTGGCTTTAACACCTGTCTTACCCAAGCTCTCGGCAATCTCAACACCACGGGCATAACGGACGCCGCGGTATCTAAGTTGCTTGAAGAACTCATCTGCACCTAGTTGCAAATCCACAAGGAAGGTTATAGCTCTTGCCATCATGCGATGAATTAAAGAAGCACCATCACCCGGTTTGAAAGCTGAGGAGTGTCTTAGTTCTGTAAGGTCATACTTATCGAGAACACCCTCTTTCATCTTCATAGCTTTACCAGCAGCCTCAAGGCTCTCACGCATGGCATAAGTGTAGCCCACAAACTCTCTGTAAGTGCCTTTGACGTCCCCGGCACCTATAGCTCTGTACATTGGAAGAGCAACAGCGTGAAGGCCGGTCGAGATTGCATTGAGGCTTACTGTAGAAAGCTGGCTTAACAACATATACGACTGTAATTCCTTCAAGAATCTAATGGCGCTGGCCATCACTCCTGTTTTGACTTCCATCTTCAGCGCTTTGTAAACAGGAAGGTTTTTGAAGTCCAAGAACTCACGTTCAAGGATCTCATCAAGCTTCATCATGTCTTCAGCACCATTGGTAAGGTCAAAGACTTCTTTGGTTCTGATGAGTTTGAACTTCTCGAAGCTGTCACCAACCTTAAGCTTCAACTCAAAGTCAGTGATTGCATCATCCATCTCACGGATCAAAGCGTTACCAGCGTCCCCTGTCAGAACACCCTTACGGATGAGCTGTTCATAGGAGCTCTGGGTGCCAAGGGTTCTGTAGAGCATGTGCAAGTTGATGACCTGATCAAAGTAATCTGAATAGACCTTCTTGTAAGCGTCATCAGTGGCAAGCTTGGGGGACTGCCTGATCACCTTGATGACCCTTGAGAAGTTATCCTGAGCAGCGTCCAAGAGCCCTTTGATAGACGATTGTCTGTAAAGGGCATCAAGTTCCTTGGAGCCTGTTTTCAACCCTACACGAGCAAGGTTTACTGCCCCTGCAAGATCACCTTCAGAGAGCTTCCTAAGGAGTCTGTTGGCGTGTTTGGCGTACGCAGGTCCATCGACATCAAGGATCTTCTGGAGCCTTAAGCGCTCTGAGGAATCCTTGACACCTTGGGACACAAAGCGTCTCAAAGGAGCCAGCATCTTCTCAATGAAAGGCCTGAAGGCTTCATCAGGTTGTGGGGCACCGGATTGCTTGCCTGTCTGGGCAGCTATGACATCATCAGTGACCTTGAGTTGACTTGAGGTCTCCCTGATCACCAAGGCTTGCTGGGAAGTAAGTTCCTCAGTAACCCTTGGGATCGAAGGGACAACGTTGGACGTTATGTCAGATACTACCTTGGTTTCTGACTTAGCCAGAGCTGGAAGTGCTTCATCAGCAACTTCATCAATGACCTTCCCCGTACCCCTGCGGAACACAAGTTTCCCAAGGACCCCTATGACAGCTGCAGCCGCAGTACCAAAGGAGCCGTTGGTGAAACCATTCTTGAGACGGTTGAGAAGCTCAGGGTCCTCAGGGTTCTTTACGAGTCCCGAGAGGATGGATTTATCAATGCCCAGCTCGTGAGCAACCTCAACGATGTTCTTATCGTCAACATCAAAGGTAATAGCATCAACAGCGGAGTCAGTAGCGAGTACTGAAAGCCACTTGAGGGCCTTAGGGGCATCTTTGAGAGCCTTGGCAACTCCGCCACCGGCAAGGATACCGGGGATGATTTGGGCACCCACGGTCGCTATGTGTGTAGCAGTTCCTTCGGGACCTTGGAGGCTATCTGATACAGCCCCTTTGGTACGTTCGTACTGAACTTGCTCTTCGTCATCCCCTCTGAAGACATTCTGCACCATCTCACTCGCTGCCATGCCAGAATCAATGACATTCTCGATAGCCTTGGCAGTACCTTTGACAAAACCCTTCTCAATGGAATCAACAGTCCTCAGGGTCTGTCCGAGGTCTGAATCATCATGGAGATTGTAACGGGACATCGCCTCGGCTTTGGAGAGACCTCCCATACTGGCAAAGTCCTTGAGGGCATCCGGGTAGGCTTTAGGATTGGCATGGACCTTGGCCAGTGTTTCGGCTGTAGGAGCCAATCCGGGACCCAAGGGATTCTTTACAAACTTACCCATTCATGATGCTTTCCATCGTGGTGCAATATTATCTAGCGTATTAGTACTTGGACGCTATGGCAGCTGCTTCCTTGGCGGAGAGCTGAGGTACATCAGGAACTTCATTAGGCTCTTGGTCCTCAGGTGCCACATAGTTCTTGGCAGCGACCTCAAGAGGTGTTTCCCGAGTAGGAGTAGGCATAGCAGTGATAGGAACTTCAGGGTCAACCTGAGGCATGACATCGGACATCTGAGCTTCACCTGAAGTGATCGCCAAGAGCCTCATGTGTGCATTGGGCATGATGCCTTCAGTGGCTATGAGAGCCGATGATAACGCGAGTTCACGCATGGCATCCGCAGGGGGCTTTGAGTCGCCATTGAGGTCCCTCCAGTCATAGATATTCTGCTCAAGGATCTCCTGATATTCCATCTGTCCCTTGTTCATCCAGTGTTGGACTTCGTGAGGAGCAGTAGTGAGATTATCAGGTTGAACAATTACAGAATGTATCATGCCTTGAATGCTATTGGACACAGGTCTGTTGAGGACTTCCTGAGCACTTGAGTAGTACTTGTGTCTCAGTTTGATCTGCTCAAACCCCTGCCTACTGATGTTCTGATCAATAAAGGCAGCATGTGCATTGTTGAGGAACTCAGGGTCCGATGGATCGTTGTTACTTTGGAAGGCTGAGAGATTGGAGTCTCTTGTGAGACGTTGGGAATGCGTTAGGGCACCACCAGACTTCTCTTGGTTTACATGATACAAAGCTGCCTGATAGTCCTCAGGGTACTTCTGTTTCAATGTGCTAAGAGCTTCAGCAGATGCATCAGCGTCACCATCGATAGCGGAGGTCTGAAGGGCTTGACGTTCATCACGCTCTGCCTGTTCAGCAGCATTGGTCTCAAGATCAATCTCTTGCTGCTTATTCAATGCAGCTTGTCTGATACGTTCCTGATCAGCTTTGTTGAAGTTCTTGATTGACTTATCAGTGACATCTTCAGGATCGATCTCTCCAGCGGCCACGGAGTCAACCACGGCTAACGCTGCAGCTCCCTTGGCCTCTGTGTGAGATAGCCCGTGTTCCTTGGGAGCGTTGGTTAGTTCACTGGCTAACTGAGCGATGTCAGTGGAGCCGTCAGTACGACTGGCACCCCCAGAGCGTATGGACGATCTCACGCGAGCTCTCATGACCTGCTGCTTCTTTGCAGTCCTGAAGGTACTCATGTGACCTGCGTGGGCACGTCCGGCGTCCCTGAAGTTCTTGGCTACCGATTGCATATAGCCTTCACGATAGTACTCTGACTTGCCTTCAAGGCCCGAAAGAACCTCGGTTCTCTGGGCAGTTTGCCAAGCCCTGAATGCCTCAGGATCATCGTTGTTGTGAAGTCCTGATTTGTTATAATCATCAATTAACTGACCACCACGAAGGAAACCATCATCAGTACCTCTTTGGATATCGAAGCCCTGCGAGGTCCAGCCCGAATTGAAACTAAAGGGGCCTGAAGATTTACCCGAGGCTTCGTTGAGGTTCGAGCGCTCTACGCCCATCATGGCGAGCTGCTTGCCCTCTTCGACATCCTCTGCCTTCTGCTTGGTAGCACCTCCGAGAACTGCCCCGGAGAAAGCGTTGAGGGCCTTGGCAAGTGCATATCCGGGTTGGTTCTCAGCTCGGTGTTTGTGGTAGTTGGTATTGAATCGATTGATGTTTGAAGTGTTAGTGAACACAGCTGTTGAAGGTTGGACTGGTGCTGGCATTACTCTTTATTTATCTCTACAGCTTTGCAAAACGAGACCAGCCTTTAAATCCACCGGCAGCTATTTCAAACATTGATGTCATGGGGTCTATATGTTGAGTAGCAATGTAATTATTGCCCTCAATTTCCTTGGCCTTGGTCTCTGCCTGATGGTTTGCCTGAGCGGACTCTTTGCGGTCATAGGCTCTTGAGATACTCAAGCCACCTTGGCGGGACTGTTCACCCAAGCGGGCTCCTACAGTGGACCCTTGAGTCCCTGCGGAACCTGCGCTTACAGTGGCTTTGCTGGATTCCATCTTGAGCCATGCATCGTTAGCTTGTTCACTGGCAGCTTCACTCTCAACGATAAGTTCACGCTGGGACTGTTGGTAATCCAAGGAAGTCTGGACCATCTGTGCAGCAATATTCTTGTTAGCTGCATCTTGTTTTGCAGAGGCACTAGCAGCTCCTTGGAGCAAACCCAAGCCTCCACCCATTGCAGCCATACTGCACATGTGAGGATTATTCCGGGATCAATGAAGAACGTTTGATTATGAAGGGTATGAAAGGTTCACCCAAGGGGCCTCTGGTTTCCTCAAGGAGCAATAGAGTCCCGAGGGACTTGAGCCACCTGTGATGAACCTTGTTAGCTGCATGGGTGTAATTCCAGAACAGTGAGACACCAAGGGTCTTGAACCATTCCTTGAGGAGAGTTGGAGAGTGCTCAAGGAACAGCCTTGGGTTCTCACGGACACCGTTGGTTCCTACTGCCCAAATCATGGCTGAATCATCCTGCACCCTGCCAACACCACAAACCATTGCTGGTATGCCATCCTTGGTCACACAGACTCTTGAATAGTCCGAAAGGGCCACTGAGAAATCAAGTGCCCCAAGGATGCTTTGGTCTCTGCCATAGGTAGCTTCGAGTTCAAGGATGTCGGCCTTGCGTAAGTTCTCTGCAAGGTACTCAAGATCCTCAGGGAGAACCTCACGTACAATCTCGGCATATGTGGAGAGTGTCATTCTTAAACACGCCTACTCTTTGGACGAAACATTCCACTCCATTCAGCAGATGTGAACTGGCTTGGAAGAGGACCATTGTTGGAGATCTCAATGGAGACTTTGGAACCCTTGGCAAACACAGCGAACCTGAACTTGCCATCAGAGAGCATTGGGAGCCCAAGGACGTTACTCTCGGACCCAAGGACATCTCCGGTGAACGTTGAGATCCAAGGGTCCCTGCCGTTTGTTGTTACCGTGGCTTGGAAGTAAGCCGTATTGGCGAACAGGAGAGAGAGGTACTGGAGCTGTAGGCGGGACTCCTGAATGACCGTCTGTTCTTTATCCCTCACAAAGAAGGGATTGTGTCTGAACATGTGATCAAACGCGGTGCCTACACAGTAAGTGACGCCCGTTAGATCAAGGGTGTCTTCAAACTGAAGGACTGCTCCGGTAATGCTGGTTGGTGTATAGACCTCTCCGGCCTTCAAGGTGTCCAAGGGGTCACTTATGACCACCAACAGGACCTCTTCAGGAGCCTCGGGGGTCAATGGAAGTGTGACCTGATTGGTTCCTGTGAGAGTGACTTGAGAGTTAGTTACGAGATAATCCATGTTCACTGTTGAGACGGTGAACTCTTGATCAGCTCTCTCGGCCATTTGCATCTTGAGGAGTACAAGGGAGTTACCTTTAAGCACCACAAGGTACAATTGGTCCTTGAGGAACGCTGCTCCATAGATGGTAGCTTCAGGGAAATTCCAGCGAACCCAAGAAGACTGAACACGGCCTTCGTGAGTGTAATAGTAACAATACAAATAGAAGGTAGATCGATCACCGTTAGTCAGGAGGCCCAGCTTGTTCTCAGTAGTTGACGAGACGAGCTTGTAGGCTCCTGCAGGTATCAATGAAGGTATTTGAGCAGAAATACGCTCTGCCTCTTCATTCTTGGACTCACCGTTCACATAGTACTCGCGGACAGCTACGAACTCTGAACCACCTTCAATGAAGACGGCATTGTTGTTGATCAGTCCGGGAAGGCACTTACGGTCAAACTCATAGCCCGTGGTTCTCTCAAGTTTCACGGAGTTCGGTGAGAAAGTATCTCCATAGCTCAAGATCATCTGATCGCGGTCTGAGGAGATCAACAGTTTCTCATTGAGTTCCACGGCATATGCGAGGTGCATGTAGCCCTCAGACGACGCTATATCAATTCTGTCATCATCAAGCAGCTGTGTGAGTGTCTTACGATAGAAGCCTTCAAAGTTATCCTTCTGGGAAGCAATGAAGTTCTCATCAGCAAGGATGCACATCCGGCCTTTGTAGATAAACAGGTGGTTGATAGGATGCCCTACAAACGAAGGTGTAGGATTTGTATCAGTGTCACCTGAGCCCCTAGGGTCCCATTCGTGAGCCAAGAGTTCCCAAGTGCCATCACCATTATCAATGAGTTTGTGAGGCATTGTGGAAGCATCAAGTTCTTCCTTGGCATCAAACCCTACGACCTCTGACCAGATACCATTCTCAAAGCGTACAAAGTACCCTTCGGTGTCATCATCAGCGGAGCCTTGGATACGAACTACACGTCCATTGGATTCACTTGGTGGAAGATCAGAGAAACGCTCAATCACTTCGTTGTAAGAGCGAATGGCCTGATCACCGTAACCATCAGTGGACGTAAGGACCTGAGAGGAACTCACTTGAAAAGTAACCACTGAACCATTCTGATAAGTCGTGAAACCATTGGACACCAAGTGTGATCTTAGCTCTGCAGCAAAGGTATCAGTGCCCTTGGTAGGACTTGTGTCATCATAGGTGGTCGCTGTAAGTGAGCCATTGATATAGAGGTTGTAATTCACCCCCAAGGCTTGCTGGCGTATCCAAGCGGTCGCATAGAGATCGGGGTCTAATCTGTCACCCGTTTCTGCAACGCCGGTAGCTTGAACATTGACTGCCTTGTTGTAGATGAAAACGGTATCACCAACCGAAAGGAACCCAAGGTCCCCTTCAGGGTCAAGAGTGTTCACATAGGTAACACCCGACCCCGAGATAGTCACAGGCTCCTCAGCACCGGTAGCAAGATCAAAGACCTTCAGGGAGCCGTTGGAGGCTATGAGCATCTTATCGTTCTTGGTAGCTCTCTCAAGTAGATGAGAGCCTACAGAGGTGCTGAGTGTGCCTGTTTGTAGAATTGATACGAAGGATGTGGAAGGTCTCTTACGGAGCCCCGAGACCACTGAAGGGATACCATTGAGTACGTCGGAGAAGGTGTTCAATGGACGTACTTCAGGAGGCTGTTGGGTGATACCACCAAACATATTTGGCATTGCGCCGCGAACGTTACCCATCTCTGGTTACATGTCTCTGATAATGGATGAGTTGGCCATGGAGACCGGATGGTTCTCGTGCTCTTCGTTGTGAAGATCGTTCCAAGCTTCGGTGATTGCTCTACCGAGGGACTGAGACTGCTGCTCGTCACCCAAATGACGCCCTTGGAAAACCCATGAGGCCTTGAGGGCCACATAGCGTCTACAGGACTCCGGGAGATCCTCGAATGGGAGAGCAAGGGTTAGCTCCAGTTCAATGAGGTCTTCAAATTCAAAGGAGTGTTTGAACGGGGTCATGTTGTAAACCCGGCCACTGCGAAGAGTCACAGGGACGTGCCCCGAGTTCCCAATGGGCTTGATCTCAAGGGTATTGGTAGGAAGCTGAATGAACTTGTCAGTGTCAGGAGTTAATCTGTGACACTCGCGGTTCCACTGCCAACCTTTCTTTTGGGTCTCCCGGGATGTCTCATTAATCAGGTCAAGCGCCATGGAAGCATCCAGAGGCAGAGCGTCCTGAGACAATGAGGAAACCGGGGATTCGCTGAGAGACCCAAGGACCGTGTTGACAGCGTTCAGCAAGGAAGTAGGTGTGATGATGTCAGTCAACACAGCACCTTAGATGTATGGAATTATGTAGAGATGATGAAGAGGCCTAGCCGTGGTAATCAGAGGGCTAGACCATTATCTCATTCTTAGGCGATAGCGGCGATACGGCGTAGGCAAGCAGGTTTAAGAACCCCGTGACCTACAGCTTTCTTGGTGACCATGAGAGTACCCTGACGTTCAACCTGATAGGTCTTTTCAGACTTCATGTGCATCAGTTCCACAGTACCAAGAGCCTGTTTCTGGACAAGCAAAGCCATGGTGGCCGTTCCATCTACAGTGTAATCTGTAATGGTTGCTCCTGCCCGTTTACCAGCTAATGTAGCCACGCCAAAGTTGAGGTTTAGATTGTTGGAAGCAACCACCTGGAATCCTGCAACGTGCAGCTGGCCACCGTTAGCCTGAGAGGCCTGATTGTTCCCAAAGTCACGATGGAGCATACTGCCATCTTCGATCAAGTCCCAATAAACAGTAGAGGGAACAACAACGAAGCGGTCATTAGCTGGAACGTTCTTGGTATCGAAGTGAGCCGCACCGGCAAAGATAGCACTGGTGAGAGTTGCAAGAGTCGGAGATACTCCGATGTTCTCCTGCGTAGCGGGGTCCATACCCGCAACAGCACCCGTGTCACCATTTACACAGGCCTTGGTAGCGATAGCAAATAGATGCTGATCGTATGCCTGAGCCATGGAATAGCCCTGCTGGAACGTATATTCTGACCGGACATCATAGTGGTTCATTGCTTCTTCGTAGTTAGCAACAAATACACTGGAGATCAGCATATCATCGATTGTGATGACCTTCTCACCATGTGCAACCGACTGGCCTAGGATTACATCACCGGGCTTATGGTACTCGGCAGCTGCAGTACCGATTGCAGGGAACTGAGCGGACTTACCGGAGTCAATCTGTCGGACGCGATGTCGCGAGGCCATGACTGTCAAGTTGCGGAAGGTCTTCATTACTTCGCCCGAGAACCTCTTGAGATAGAGATTATCGGAATGGGAGGGACCGGCTACGACACCGGCGTTAGTAGTAGAAGTTTGTGGCATTTAAAGTCATGCACTTTGGATCTTGGATAAGGTAGTTTCTGAAGGGGCACCTTGAGGTAGCCAACGGGTTCCATGGGTCAAACGCCCTGCACGAATGAGGTTGTCCCCGAGGGGGCCTCGTGTGTGAGAGGGATACATTGACTTTGTGGAAGATGGCTTGAAGGCATTGCCCTTTGGGATGCTAGAGACAGTGGGTCCCGCGCTACGACCTCTTGGGTTGCTTGCGTCGGTTGGCTCTGCGAGATTTTATAGACAAATTGGAAAGGCGATTGTCTTGAGCATTGAAGTTCTTGTGATCAACTTCCTTGCCCTTGAGCTTCGTCTTTCCATGTTTCTTGATCATGAGACTACGGGCTTTGTTACGCCCTGCCCTTCGTTTGATTTGAAGGGATTTAGAGTGGTAGTCCTCATATTCTTTCTTGTAGTTTCTTGGCTTACGCTTTGGCATTCAATCCATTAAATATTGGAGCGTTGCAACTTGGCGTCAATCTTGTCTCGATAGCTTGAGCTTGTGGCATACTTGGGGTCATCCATTGCATCCAGATAGTCTTCCATGGACTCAAAGGCACCATCATCGGATGAGGAAGCATTTGAGCCACCAGCTTGGACCTGAGGCTCTTGGGACTGTGTGTCACCATAGCGGGCCTTGAGGCCTTCAACGGCGTCCTTGGTTGTCTTGAGGTCACCTGATTCAACTGCTTTGTTGTAGGCTTCAAACTCAAATTGGCTAAGGGTATTTCCCGCCCACTCAGTCATGTCCCGGTATTGTTCTTCACCACCAACAGCATCAAACACAGCTGATTCAATGAACTCTGTATTTGCTGCGACCGTGGCATTGGAGGCTTTGATACCGTTAATATATGTATCAACCATTTCACGAGGGTATTTGGCCTTGGCCAGAGCCTCGTAGGTAGCACTTGAGAGTTCCCCATTTGTGTCATACTCGGCCTGAATATCTGCCATAGATAAACCAGCGCTGTCCAAGATATCGGAAGCCTGAGAGCGCTGCTCTTCAAGTTTCTCAGCAGCCTGAGGGTCCGGCTGGTCATTGTCATCATCCTTGGTGCCTTGAGCCTTCTCAAGTTCCTTGTAGGACTCAGCCATTTCCTTTGCAGTCTTGAACTTCTCAGGGAGCCACTCGGGCCGATCCTTGTCAGTGTCTTTTCCATCGTCATTATCAATGGTGCCAGAGAGACCTGCAGCCACCTCACCATCTTCACCAATAATACCCTCTTTTTTAAGGGCTTCAATATCGGCCAAGAGGGTTGGATCAATATCATTCTGTACTTGAGCGTTCTGTGCTTCAATGGTCATGATTCAGGGGTCGCTTCTTGTTGTTGTTGATGCTGTTGACTATTGAGTGAGTGATCACTGATAGCTTTGACGGCGGGACCTGCGGCACTCTTGGCAGCTTCAAGGGTCGCTTGTTGCTGCATGAGCTGTTGCTGCTTCTGCTCTTCGGCTTGGAGATCTTCAGGTGTCTTAACCAGAGAATCCATATCAATACCGAGAGCTGCTCCACCACGTTTGATGAGCTCGGGGATGTTGATCAGGTTGAGACCATCGGATCCAAGGGGAGCCACGATCTCTTTCATCCATACTTGATACTTGGAGAAATCAGCACCACGCCCGAGGGCATCCATGCCGGAGATAATCTTAATCTGTACATTGTCCTGACCAGTCTGAGACTTGAGGTCAGAGATCTTCGGGATACGGTTCTGTTGCTCAAGGAGATCGATGTGTCTTCGAACAAGAGGAAGCTGGAACTCATGGGACAGGAGGGTGTAAACGCCACCAAGGGCGCTCTCAAGTTCCCTTATGACAGCCCTGATTTCCTCAGCTGTTACCCGCTCTGCATTACGCTGAACAGACTGGTTCATGATGAACGCTTGAGACAATCTCATCTCAACTTCTTTGAGGGTCTGTTGGGCTACACTGAAGTCGGCATGTTTGTTGATTTGCAAACAGTTAATATCATCATCACGACCCGATACAAACGAGAGGTTTTCAGCTTCGGCTAATGCTTTGGCTTTAGTAACACCGCCGGGATTGACCATGAATATGATCTTGGCGCATGCAGCAGCATATTGCTTAATAGCATTTTGAAGTACATCGGCAGTCTTGAGGTCACCATAGTACTGCATGGCGTAAGACCGGCCATAGTCTTCACCATGGAACCAATAGAGTCTCATGGCTAACACAGGGGCCTTCTTGACTGGCCATGAACCTCGGGTCCCGGGGATCTCAAAGTCAAAGACAGTCTGATAGGAGATGATCTTCTTACCCTGTCGCTGGTAGATCGTGTAGATGTCTACTTCTTTGGCTTCAGGTGTAGAGTCCTGATCAGCGTCCCCACTGTAGGAATCACCAGAGTCGTTTTCACGTTCCTCAGAGGCCCTTAAAGCAAACTCACGCATCTGGGAGGACAAGGATTCGATTGAAAGTGTTTCCTTGGTGATTGCTTCAAGGAGGTTTCCTTCAGCGTCCCTGAGGAGCACAAAGCGGTTCAATCGGAACCCCTTCAAGGCCCCAGACTTCGGGAGGACCAATAGGTAGTTTCCAGCCACAAGGAGCTGTTGAATGCCCTCGTATATTGGGGCTCTCATGCCTTTGGCTTCAAAGTCCTGCTGGACAGTTCTCTCTATCTCATTGAGAGCCTCTTCCATCTTGCCTCTGGAAAGAGTCTGGCCCTCTTCATCAGGTATATTCTCAGACATATTCTTGAGAGTGTGATCATCCATGGACAGAGTGAACGGAGAGGTTCCGGGAGGGAACAGGCCGTCCATCAACTTTGAGGTAAGCGTATTTAGACCCCGGGCACCTATGGACTGCGCTGGTGAAGGTAGACGTTCTCCCTCACCCAGATTACTCGGAGGAAAGGCTGAAGGTATAGTGAGCTTGGCGCAGTCCTCAGCTTGCTGGATGTACGGAAGGCGCTTTGATTCACCTCTGGAGTATTTCTTGGAGAGACCACGCTCAATGAAGTCTGGATGAGCTGGAGGACTAGGCTGTTCTTGTGATCCTTGGGATCGTCGTTCTCTTTGGGAGGCTTTCATCAATCAGCTCAGAGGGGATTAGGAATAATGGTTGTATGAGGTGCTTAGGTATTGTTGATACCAAGACCGTTTGAGGCCCCTTGGGAACCTATGCCAAGCCCGGAGGCTTTCTTCTGAGTGTTCAAACCACCCACGCGGTACTTCTTGGTGCCGTTGGAGGCATCCTTGGAAGTTGAGCTCTTCTTGGAGAGCTGTGGGCCTGATTGATTCAATTGGGGAGGTGGTGGTGGAGGAGTTTCCACTCTGGGCTCGGGCGAGCTGTTTCCAAAACACATATGTAAAGGGTTCTGAACTTCTTTGAATTGGATGATGTAGGTTAGTTTTACTGGAGGTCTACAGTTACATTGGCCTGAAGGTGCTCAATGATTATATAGGCTCCCTGAAGTCTCAACAGGTCATTATTGTTTTTACCCTCGTTCATCAAATCTTCCAGCGGGTAAGTGGCCTTCAGATAATCCACGAGATCTTGGGAAATATGAGGGACTAAAGCCCTTTTCTCAGATGTATCGGACATAGTTTGCTCATCCTTTAAAAATGATGATTATTACAGTAGCAATATATTCATTTCACTCAACAAAAAGGGGAAGACAACCACTTTCATGACCATCTTCCCAGAGTAGGTTATTTGGAATTAGAGCAATACATATGTAGCTCAGCGGACGGGACACGTACCACCCGTACACTCGTCACCCGAGCCAATTTCATCATGACTGTTAGCGGCGTCAAGATCAACCGGCGATAGTAGTTGTACGTACGTATTATAATCAGCTTCAGTAACAACCTCTTGAGGCAGGTACGGATACCCAAGGTCCTTTGCAGTTTTCGTAGGGTCTGCCCTGAAGAGCCATGAGACGCCTACATAACTGTCCCAATTGGCATCAAGCCACTCTACGATCTCCTCAACCTCTTTTGGGTCATAGCTGATCGTGATGGAACAAYTATGGTCCACATAGTTGTCCATGAGTAACTTGTAGCGGGTTAGCTGTTCTACAGCAGTCTCAAGGTTCACTTCCAATCCATCGACCACATCAAACTTCACGCCTTCATGTTTGACTGGAAGGGTGATGATGACACTGTCAGTGGACGTGGGGTGGTCCATGATCCTGTAGTTGGCATCTGTGAGGAGCTTCACCAGAGGGTCATGTTTCGAGAAGTTTACATTGTTGAAGATGTATTTTCCAAGGGGTCTGTGGGCTCCCTCGGTRGTGTCCATGATCTTYCCCAAGGTGCCYGARGGTTTCACGGTGGTCACTGCTTTGGCTGGAGGTAGTCCTAGTTCATCGGCCATCTCATGCATACCGCTAGATGCCGCGCACCCTAGATCCTCCAAGTCAAGCCAGACTGGATTGGATTTATGAAGATGGTGAGCATCCAACCACTTCACAATCCCTGTAAGCCCTACTCCACAGAGCCTCAGGAACCCGTTGAGTTCGTGCCAAGATTCAGAGAGAACACCGTCTCTCAGGTCAACACAAGTCTGTCTGTAGTTTGCTCTTGCGGCAAGTTCCACAGCATCCTCAAGTCCCTCAAAGTCCTCAATGAACTTCCCCATGTCCACTTCGACAAGGTTACAGAATGACTTATGACCTAACAGGATCTCACCACACGGATTGACCCCTTTGAACCAAGGGGCTCGTGTGAGTGCTGCAGCTCCGTTGATGAACCCCGGCTCTGAGCCACCTGAGTCAATCATCTGCTGGAAGAGACCTCGTAGCTCATACCGGGAAGGCTTCTCATAGAACACCAGAGAGTTGTTGGACTGTTCTCTCTGGGACTGGCCATTGGTGTACATGTCCCTTTTGGCAGCTGCGAACTCTTCGGCCTCAGGGTCCCCATGGGGCATCAAGCATATCTCGGCGGACCTACGGGAACTCAAGGTAGTCCCGAGCCAGTTCATGACATCCAGTATTTCAATCTTGGTGAGCTGGCGACCTGCGGCTGTCCTGCGGATCTTGGCGATCTCAAGGAAGGCCTTGTGTATCGTTTCGTCACCTGAAGATATCCATCCGTAACCCTTTAAGCGGATGCCGGGGGCACGGATGTTACTGTAGTCAAGGATGAGCTTCTTGAATGGCTTTGATTGGGCCATGAGTTTACCAGCAGCTTTAGCCCAAGCTTCAGCAGAGTCACCTACCCTGATGACCCAATTACCAGCGGGATTAATGAACTCGGCATTGGCCTCAGGTCCCTTGTCTTTGCTATTATCTGACCTGATTGTCTGGATCTCAACATCGCTACTGGTGAACCCGTGGAGCTGCCCTGTGACAGGCTCAAAGCCTACGCCACAGCCTTGCATGAGTAACCAGAAGGAATCCACGATGTCATAGACTGTCTCGACTCTGGAGAAGCTACAGTTGAACTGAGAGGCCTCGCGTTTCTTGGCGATCTCAGTACCCCCGAGCCACAAGGTACGACCGGACATTGAGACCTTCCGGGCTAACATGAGTTCCCTGAGGTCCTCAAGTTCCTTTCCTTGAATGTAGTTGAGAGGCCTGTTGTTCTGAGCACGGACCCACAGCCACTCTTGGTGACCTATGACACGATCAACCGTCTCGGCCCATGTTTCGAATATGGTGCCTTCAGGGTTCTTGGGTCTGTTGTAAGTTCGGCGTGTGAGCACTTGGGCTCTGAAGGAAGGGGTAGTCTGGGTAATGGGTTCAGCTGTTGCCAATGGGCATTACTTTCTCGTATGTCATTTCGAATATGGTTGGTTTAAAAGGATGGAGTTCAAATAAATAAACTTACAAGGTGACTTTCCCTGTGGTAGTAACCAAGCAAAATACTAACCTTTGCATGAACTTCAAACCAACCAGAAGGGAACTATTAGTTGGAAACTGATTTTGCTTTAAAACTTCTCAGTCTTGAGAATGCCAGTGCTATTTCTGCGATTATGGCTGCCGTCTTTTGGTTATTGTCTTCATTCAGTCCAATAGGTGATATTAACGCCTCAGATACGGGAGAGTTTGCTAAGTCCATCAAGAGGGTTTCCAGACTTGGGGCAATCGCGGCATTCTTTGCGGGACTTAGTGCACTGGCTCATGCCACAACTATTTGGTTGCCATAGGACTATCTGTCTACCTAAAGTGGGGGCCTTGGTTTCCCCTTTTTAGGAGGAAATGGTGAAGGTGGAGGTGGTCTGGAGGGGGCACCAAACATACACATCAGAGAAACGTGTCCTCATGTATCTGATAGAAATAGTAGATGAGGAATGAAGCTACTATGGCTCCAAAGACAAGGTTGGGATCAATGGAGATCATACGAACCACCCCATGATACTACCCAACGGAAAGAACGGAACTCCGAGGATACGGGCGAAGTGTAGTGCTGATAGAAGAGCCCAATTCATGTCAATCAAAGCCAAGAGGTTGAGCACCCAACCAAAGGTGATTAGTGCGATCATGGAGAGCCAGCCTATGAAACAAGCAACAAAAATGTACATGATGGATAAGTCCCTGTGTTTTAAAGGAATACTGCAAGAAAGATTATGAATAGAAGGATGAGATATTCCATCACGCGGTCCCCCCGGCACCCTCAAGACCCTCAAGGTGCCCAACGACTCTGTTCAAGTAGTTTCGAGCCTTCTGGAGATCCTGAAGCTTGTTGCCCTTCAAAGGAGCCCTTGAGACGTACTTGATTACATTGCCAATGTTGCAAGCTTCGTTACCCGGATACAACGCACAGACTTGCTCAATGACATCTATGGTTTCGATGGAGCCCGAGGTGTAATGGGACGGGGAGTTTACGGGGTCTTTGGGAGAGGCTTGAGGTTTTCGTATGAAATTAGCACAGGTGAATGCACCTTGCCGGTAGACATCTGCTGCATTCCCATCTCCTCGGATTGCCAGCTCCCCGCGGTGACAGCGTTCCACAACATACGTTTTCCCCACGGTCCACCAGCTAACATCAGAATCGGTTACAATGAATTCATCACCCAAATTGAACTCAAATTCATTCAAGTTTGTACCTACTTCGTTGGTGTCCATAGGATCACCTCCTTGGTTTGTTTATTAAAATCAGATGCATGAAGTATCTTGGCGAGCCTTGCGGTCTTAAGGGCATCACGTTCCCCGAGACCTGCAGCAACGTACCGGGACACAACGATCTCCCAAAGGTCGTCACAGTGTTCTTCGGTGTACCGGGTTTCCGTTTGGCCCTTCCGGGGTCCCCGGGAGAACTCATGGATGTACGGGACTGCTTTGAGTTGCTTGAAGACTATATTCAAAGACTTCACATCACCCATCCCCGGACACCCGGGGTAACCATCAGTCATGTCTCCGGCGAGCACTTGGTACATGAAGAAATCAAGTGCCCCGGCAGGATCAATGGCGGCGACATTATTGAGTTCAGTTAAATGAAGCCCCGGAATCTGAAGGAGATCCTTGTCCCCTGACCAGATCACCGGGTCCTTTATCTTCCCTGCAGTGCAGAGGATTCCTATGACATCATCACCTTCGAGACTTGGGAGCCATCGGTGTCTGTAGGTTTCCATGACCCACTCAACGAACTCATGGTAACCGAGGGGTTTCCGGGACTTCCTTCGGTTATCCTTGTAGGTTTTATCTACAATGAGCTTGCGGAAGTTCTTGCCCGAGGGGTCTGAGAAACACATGATTCTCTCGGAGCACCTTGAGTGTTTCATGAGGGATGATAGGCGAGCTTTAAAGGAAGCCTTGGCCTCCTCAATGTCCATGCTCGGGACAAACCATCGCTTGTTAAACGAGATGTCCCGCTCACTGCCAGACGTTGCTCTAAAGCAAAGCATGTCAGCATCAACGAGTAATGTGCTAATGGGTTTCTCTCCAGTTCTTGCCAATCTCGTATTCACCTGAGAGAGGCAATCTGATTTGGAAGTGTTCACCGGCAAGACTGATAGCTTCCACACAGAGCTCCCCTACTCTCACGGCAACCTCAGGGATCACTTCGAGCTGTAGTTCGTCATGGACCCATGCGACCTGCCAGACCTGATTGTGAAGTCCGTGAGCCTTGAGGAGCTTCCAGAACTCGACCTGCCACTGTTTGCAGATGAGAGCTCCAGCACATTGCAGGAGGCTGTTGAGAGCTGCGTGAGGTGAACGGATGTGTATGTGGCGACCGTCAAGGCCCATGAGGTAACCTTTGGATTCTGCCCGACCCTTGACACCTTCTATGAGGGCCTTGAGTGCCGGGGTTCTCCTTAGGAACTGCTTCTTGATCTTGTTACCAATCCCGTAAAGCTTATCCTCGGGGATGGATCGGTTACCATTGAAGAACAGATCAAGGATGGATGACCCAAGGTCTGCCTTGAGTTCCTTCAGGCCCATCTCAAAGATGATACTGGCAACCTTGGCACCACCGGCTCCGTAGAGGAAACCATAGATGAAGGTCTTGGTGCCATCACGAAACAAGCTATGGATCTTAAAGGCGTGATCGTTTCTTAAGGTGCCCTTGGGGACTAATCCAAGAGCTATGACATTCTCCCAATGGACATCACCATTCACTACCGTGTCAGCATATTTTCCATTGTCATGTTTAGCCATAAAGTGACCAAGCATACGGAGTTCCAAGCCACTCACATCACACCCAAGGAGGACTGTTCCCGGCCTAGAGATGAATAGTGAACGACACTCTGCCCCGTAGTAGTTTCCTACTTTTGGAACTTGAGCGATGTTAGGGAAGTAGTGGGTAGCTCTGCCTGTTACAGCACCGTTGGGATTAATGGCACCATGGATACGACCATTGGGTTTTACGTATTTCAGCCAAGCTTTGTCACCTTCAGCAACCTGTCCAAGGAGTTTCTGAACATTGAGATATTCAGCAAGGGGAGCAGCTTCAGGATAGGTAAGTTTTGACAGGACAGTCTCATCAACCTTGGCTTGGCCTTTGTCAGTGTATTCCTTGGGCTTCCATCCATAAAGAGTCTGGAATCTGTTGGCTATTTGTTGTCTAGAACCCGGGTTGAACACAACGGTCTTAAGGGGTGTGAACGGGAACCCTTCGAACTCCAGGGTATCTTCATTGATCCTTCCCCCGTACCCATATTTCTTATTAGGTCTCTTGGGGACCTGAGGGTCCTTGGTCGGATACTTCTTGGCCAACCAAGGCCTAAAGACACCTCGGGCTTTCTCTTCGAGTACTGCTCGTTTGCCTATGAGCTCAGCTACGAGCCCCTCAGCTGCCTTGAGGTCAAACTGGAAGCCGTTACGTTCCTGTTGGGCAATTATGAAAGCTACCTGATGCTCAAGGTCCAACGCTTCCTGTGAGTAATTCTTGGACCGTATGAGGTTGTAGAGTTGTTCAGTTACCTCAACGTCCTGCTCACAGTACCGTTGCATCGAAGGGGACCATGTGGCCCATATGAACCTGATGATCTCCTGTTCATCCGTAAGACCTAAAGCTTCAGCTTCAAGTCTCTTGGTTGCGGAATAGTCTCCTTTGAAAGTGGTTAGTCTTTGTCCCCAAGCTTCAAGGCTTTGACGGCCTTTGAAATGGGGGAGCATATCGAGTTTACCATCACGGATTCTTCGTTCGTCCACGTCCCTCAGGTTTGTCCATATGAGCCTTGAGGCTACGAGGGTATCAAAGACCTTTTCCGGGTTATATGTGAACCAAGGAAAGAGCTTCTGGAGTACAGGAAGATCGTAATTGATTATGTTGTGGCCGATGATCAAGTCAGCTTCGGAGAGGATCTTCAAGCCACCCTTGAGAGCTTCAAGGGATGCCGGGTTCTCCGGGTCATTGTAGAAACTATCAACCTCTCCAGTGTCCAAGTTCTTAAGGACAAGGGAATGGATGGTTGTAACCTGATCTAAAAGGCCGTCTGTCTCAATATCAAACGCATAGGTGCCAGAGATGGCTTAGGTTAACTCAGAGAGTTCATTGGCAAACCGTGGGTGATAGTAACGCATGTACCGCTCACCGGTCGCCGGGTTCTCTTTCATCACTCTGGGTATTCGTGGACCCCTGAGTTGAAGGTCACAGATACGACGTGACAGTGAGTTGATGTGAAGATCAAGCATGGCCTCTCGTACCGATATGCTTCCAACATCCCTGAGGTGATTCCACAGTCTGCTGACTTGGTTCTGTTGCATTAGCCGAGTTCTCCGGTTTGATTGTTTGTTGATATTTCCATAGTTACCCTCGCGTCTCATGACCTCACGGGACACCGTGCGCCATATCGGGATTAATCGGCGGTCGGCAACTGCCATCACTGCCAAAGTCTCCGCATGGAACTGCACGGTGTCCGTGGGCCACTTAGTACTCAGAGGGTCCGTTGGTGTGCTTTTCGAAGCCATCAGTCCTCTTTGGGTCACTGCCGGGCACAAGGCGGCCTGTGGAGTCCTCAAACAACAAGTGATCAGCGGTGCCAGTGCGTCCCGTGAAGCGACACTTAAGGACCGTGATGGTCGTTGTGTTTCGGGATATAGGATCACTGTGCTGCTGGTTTCTTGAGAGAGCATAGACGCCGAAGGCCAATTGCTTGAGGGACGCAGAGCCCCTTAGGTCATCTGCTGAAGGAGTATGTCCCTCTTCAAACGACTTGCCTTGAGGAGCTTTCTTGAGATGAGACACAACAGCAATGTAAACGTCCAACTCTACAGCCAACTTGGTCAGCGTAGTGATCAGCCGGTCTATACGGCGTCGTTCATCTTCGTGAATTGCTGTGTCAGAGACAAGGATCGATATGTGATCAAGCCAGAAGATCTTGCAGTTCAAACCTTTGGCAGCGTACCTGATCATGTTATAGAGGTTTTCATCACCACCCGTAGTTCCAAAGGCATCGTAAAGCTGGAACCTTGGGTGTCCATTTGCATCTACACTTGCAAAGAGATCATGCTTGGACTTGTCATAGACTTCATCAGAGATAGTCTTACGGACATCAGGCAGATGCACACGGGCACCAATGTCATAGCCTATGAGAGCATCAACTGTATCTTCCAACCGTTCCTCAATATGGAGTAAGCATTGATTGAACGGGGTTGATTTGTAGAAGTGATCCTGAAGAGCCTTGAGGACCGTACTCTTACCCATACCGGTCCCAGAGGTCCATATATCCAGCTGGGAGAACCTGATTCCATAGGTCATCCTTTGAAGCTCGGGCATGGTATCGGGATATGGGTAACTGATAACCTCGGGTCTGTTCTCAAGTTTCCTGAGGAGCTCCAAGCCACCTATGAGGCCATCAGGTTTGAACTGCTTGGCGTTCCATATGGCGTCTATGAATACCTTGGACCTACCGGCCTTGAGGCAATCATTGGCGTCCTTGAGATCGTCAGGTAACTGAGCGATGTAACAACGCCCGGGACTGAACAGCTTCTTGACCTTCTCAACGGCCAGCTTGCCGGGCTCATCATTGTCAAAGAACAGGATGACTCTCTCAAAGGTCTCAAGGTACTCCAAAGACTCCTTGATACCCTTTTCAGCTGATGAGGCACCATCGACAAGGGAAACCACAGGCCATTTGTTGCCTTGGGCCTGAGAGACTGAAAGAGCATCAATCTCCCCTTCAGTGATGACAATCATCTTGCCACCACCTTTCCAGAGCCATTGGCCATAGAGGCCTTTGACAGCCTTACGGTCACCCTTCCAGATAAAGTCCTTATTCTTGGTGCGTATCTTCTGGGCTACGACAGCTCTTGAAGCGTCCAAGTAGTTAGCAAATTGTACGTTGTTACCAATATGATAGGACCATTTGGCACAGGTTTCTTCAGTGATGTTTCGCTTCGGCAAGGCCATAGGCTCGCCCCTGAGTAAATCAGAGGGAGCCTTAGTTTTCTTATTGTTATCGTGGGGGGCCTTGGGGGTATCTGAGGGTCCGTTGGTATGCTTACCACAGCCGAAGCAATGGGAGTGACCGTCAGTATATTTCTTCAAAGCGGAACGACCACATTCAGGGCACTCAAGGTTAGCCTCAAGTACCTCTGAATTATCAAGGTCATATTGTTCCAATTAGATTCTATTTCACCTCTTGTTTAAAGAGAGATGCATTCCGCCAGCCATTCATCAGGGATGATTTTATTGTCAGCCCATTGGAAACCCTTGGAATCGGCCCAAGCTCCATAAGTCGTGTTGGAGCTCTTGCTAAGCTTGGACTTTGCCCGTTCGAATACGAACCTGATATCAAGGTCTGGTTGTTGTTTCTGGATTAGAAGATGTTTGACACGATCAGCAGGTTTGAACCAACCTTTCATCTCAATGTACATGAAGCCACCAGTCTTCTTGGGGAGTAAGAAGTCCGGGGTGTACTTGGCTTTTCTCTCAGGTTTCAGATAGTTGATCTTCTGAGATTCATAGCCGTAGGACATGCCAGCTGCCTTAAGCTGTTCTTCTGCACGATCTTCTAAAGAGGAACGGCGGATGCATTTTGACTGAGTTTTCTGTGTTGTCTTTCGAGGCTTAGTAGTCGCCGTCATCCCCAGATACATCCTGCTGAGGTGTATCATTTTGTGGACTGGTAAACCCTTCAGACTTCTCAAAGCCAGAAGCATCAGCACCGTTGGAACGCTGGACCAACTTGAGAATCTGGACAGCGACAGGTTGGAGAGAGACACCTTTGGAACTCTGGTACTCCCAACAATATATCTCTGCTTTTACAGTGAGTACGGAACCTCCTGAAGGCTCAACTCCTAAAGCTACGGGATCAGTATTTGCATCCATGAGAAAAGGCTTACGGTCCCAGAGAGAACCATCTTTCTTCTTCTTGTTTTTCACACTGATTTTGAAGATCACATCGCCGGTGTTTTCACCGTCCTCATCTTCCTCAAAGCTCCAGAGGCCTTTGACGCTTTTCGATAGAGAAGCTGGCTTACCAGTGTGCTCCTTGTAGATCTCGGCGATTTGAGCCATGTACCGTTTTGCATCATCATAAGGTAGCTTTATGTTACACTTGTAAGTCCCAAGTTCAGCGTCGAACTTATAGTCAGCATTTGCCAAGGCGGGATATTCAGCGATACCATTCTTGATGATAACTGTTTCAGATTTAGCCATTATTGGTGATATTCCAGTTTGTTGATTCAGGATTTTGGGAAGTAGTCCGGGATGGGCACCGCGTCGAATGAGAAGCCATCGGAGGCCTCCTCCATCGCGATAGCGTCATCAAGCTGCTCAAAGAGATCAGGTGGGAGCTTACTTTCATCCATCCAATCACAAGCAACACGCAGAGAACGCTCTTCAAGATCGACTTCATGAACCTGCATTAGCGGTCTGCTTCTTTGCGGGGGACTTCTTGTTGGTCTTTTTCTTCTTTGCAGGAGCCTTGGTTACCTTGGGTTGCTCAAGGGTCTTTTGAGGCTCTCCGGCGCCAGCGGGTTTCTCAGAGGTTCCAGTGGCAGGTCGAGGTCCTTTGTTATATCTCGCCGGTTCTTCATCATGTGGGTTCGGTTGCAAGGCGTCGATTTCATCAAGCAGCACATCAATCTCGGCATGATTATGTTTGTCTTCACAGTCACCACACAGGCCGGGGTTCTTTGAGTAATAACGGGTTGAACATTCAGGACAGCGTTGCCCAATGATTGTTTTGGAGCTCATTATGAGCGTCCTCCTTGTCGTCTGGGTTGAGGGTTGTTTCGGGGTGTGTTGGTATTGTGGGTCATCTTTTGACCACCGTTCCTGAGGTGCCTCACGGCAGCTAAGGCGTCCGGTTGATTGTTGTGCACGGCAACGACGATGGGGCGTCCGTAGTCCGTATCCATTTTTTCAGCGCCGAGAGTGCTTAAGGCACCTACGACTTCGTACATGCCATCAAAGGGTCTTTTGCTGTAATGGAATGAGCTCGGCATGAACCAGCCGCACTCTCGTGTCTTATCGAGATCCAAATTCAGTCTCCTAGAGAAGAGATTCTGTTAAATATTTAGGAAAAAAAGAAGTCATTCCCACGGATATCATTGAGCTCCAAAGTGCCTCTTGGGGGCATCTTGGGGATATCCTTGAGATATTTCTCACTGATGAACGGGATTGCACTGTCATGGAATTCCTGAAGAACGTCATGCTCTTCGTACATCCATACAAACGCGTCACGTATCACCTGTGAGAACACCTCTACATCAGCCGCATGAGTTCCAAAGGAGTCATGAACTGCTGCAAAGGAGGTAATGCCTTCATCTACAGCCCATGATAGGGTTATCTGTAGGTGAGCAGCATCAAGAGAGTGAACAAACGAAGGTGGAACTGAAGTTGCCATCTTGCGAGGGTTCAGCTCTGGAAGGTCCTTGGAAACGTTGAGGAGCACTGAGGCACCATCCAGTTTCGTTCTGACAACATAAGATGATGAGTTACCTTTGTACTGCCAGACAGGGAAGCCACTTGGTGACACCCATTCTACACGATCCTTCAAACGCGATCGGGCTACCAAGCGTGATAGCTGAGAGAGCCAGAGCATCGTGGCATCTGCGGCAACTACGACCTTCGGGATGGCCCTCCAGACCGCTGAGGACCCATAGAGCTGAAAGTTCCACAGGTCATCATTGAGCCATGGCATCGGTGCTCCATCCTTAAGCCTTTCCTCCACACTGTCAGCAATGTACTGAGAACATGACTGGTGAGTTCCAGCATAAGGTTTTACCATCACAGGTCGCTTGGTGATCTTGCGGTCCATGCCAAACTTGAGCCATGCCTTGGCCAAACTGTCTTTGTCCGTTCCCAAGTCCTCTCTAATGAGTTCCTTGGCAACGTCAGCAACCGCTTCGTACACGTCCATACGCTTGTCAGAGATGGTCATGTTGACGTACTTGCCACCCACGGAGTCCCTTAGCATCGCAGAGAAATGCTGAAGACCAGAGCACGTTGCGTCTACATCAATGTGAAGATGAGAGACGAACGAAGTAGGGTCATCCAAGGAGTACGCTTCTCCCCATTCAAAGCAGAACGCAAGGAACTGTAGAGGAGCATCTACCCGGGTCCATGACAGGTCACCCAGAGGGTTCCTTGCGATGCTTTTGATCATCTCAAGATTGTCATAGGCCCAACCTGCCCTAGCATCCAAGGCAATCTTGTCGTTGCCATAACAGTTTGCTCCATGTACCCCAAGCCACCAAAGGCCGTTGATGCCTACAGGTTTCCCTTCAGAGAACTCAAGGAGCCCTTTGATGTAGTCGGGTCCCTGAGGATTCAAGGCAGAAGGCTTGGGGTACGCACGGCCTCTTGAATCTAGGTCGTGTGGGAAATAGATGGCCTCAAAGTCCTTGAATCTCCGTGCGAGATGAATGGCTCTTATAGCTGCAGTGCGTTTCCCAATGTTCCTTCGGTTTGCCTCATGGACCTTGGCTCTATAGGCGAGATACTCCCTCAGATAAGGATCATCTCTTCGGTTCATGCCCTCAATGGAAACCTTTGGCTCCTCAATTTCCAAGATGTCAGAGGGTGGAAGTTTGCCACATTCAATAGAGCGCTTGAAGACTTCCTCAAGAACCTCAAGGGTCCTTTTGTTTATCCTCCACGCAGTATCTCCAAGGGCGTTGACCCCTTTCAAGACATCATCAAGTTTACCATTGTCCGCCAGTTCCCTCAGGAGCCTTTGGTACTCAGGTTTACTTGATTTAACCAGCGGGTACGGCGTGACACTTACCGAGATGTAATTGCCACACTGGAGGGTCTCAGGAGTCCATGGGGACGGTTTGACCACCATTGGCATGTAGGTGCTATAAAGAGCTTCACAGCGGTTAGCACGGCGTCCAAGGGCATCCATGAGTCCTTGAGATGCATGGACTTCTTTCCGGGTTAACTTGGGCCCCTTGCGAACGTGCAGGATCTCAATGTCTCCTGTAACTTCTTTGAAGATCGTGATCAAAGCACAGCCAATGTGAACCATTTGAGTCTTGGTCCAGCTGGTCCATTCGAGCTCGGCTTTCTCAAAGACCTTCAGGAGGTGTTCTTGCCTCTTGTGCCTTGGGAGCTCCCGGGCATCAAAGTCGCCAAGGACCTTCTTGCACCAAGAGGCATGTTGTTTCTCGAAGGCTTGAAGGCGTAACTCATCGTGAATGAGCCCTGCCCCATTGATAGCCAAGGCGGTTACAGTACATGCCTTTTTGATACGATAGATGCCAAGCTTGTTGATGATCGCTTTGAGAAACAGGAAGGCTACAATGTCATGATCAAGATTATGAAGGAACGGACCAGCAATAGCTGCCCTGCGTCCTCTACCTTCCATGACTTCCTTCGTGTACCTTGAGATACCTTCAGAGAACGGTAGGACGTACTGTCTGATTATAAAGCTACCGGCATCTGTGTCAGCTAGAGCGTCCTTGTCATGTCCGGCTTGAAGTAACTTCCTGTATCGTTTGATTGTTAAGCCACGTGTTTCCTCTTCAAGATCAAGTTGAGTATCCATCAATGTAGAAATGTCTTGTTTCAAGAGCATGTTTATCGATCACCCCTTGTTGGGAAAATTTGCTCATTGTTATCGTAGAAATACATTCTCTCTTCACTAATGATAATCAAACCACTAGCGAAGAGAAAATGATAAATAGAGAGGGAGCTAGGGCTCTTTACGAGACCTCTAGGACTGACCATTTCCCCTTTCCTGCCGGAACCGAGTTAAAGTATGAAGCCCAATCGTGAGCGTCATCCTTCCGAGTAAACTTGAAGGCATCCCCTTCGAACATGGATTTACCGCTGACCTCGGCTGTGTACCCATCGTCAAGCGTGAGAAGCTCTGTGACCCCGTTGTGATAGTAGATATTGTTGTCCGTGGTTTTCTTCAGGATGTAATGATGGGTCACTTGATGATGCCTCTTTTGGTGAGCCATTCCATTACCAAGATGCTACCCAGAGCACCAATGAAAACCGCAAGGGAACCTGAGAGAACTATGGAGAAGTTGAGTTCCATGAGTGTCATTGGATGGGTTCTCCCAATTGATTAGTTTTGATGAACTTTGATATCGAACAAGTATAAACTCGGGCTCCTTTGCTCATGATACCTGTCTTTCGACCGAAGGCATCTCCCATCACTACTGTTGCGAGGGGATAGCACCTACCTTTTTTGAAGTGAGATTCCTCTGCAGGACTCTCAACACACTTTACATGATCACCCGGTTTAAAATCGAGCTGTTCAAGGGTCTTTGGGATTGCCTTGGGTGCCGGGAGTTTCCGTGAGGACTTGAGGAACCATGCTCCAGCGTTGCCTGATTGCCTCCAATCTCCCTTGTCGTCTGAGATCATGTTGATGCCAGCCAACCAATGGTGGGCCACTTCATATAATGCTCCTACAGTGAAATCCCCGTGAGAGAGTTTCACACACTCAACAACGTCTCCCGGTTTCAAGGTATGAAGCAGTACTGAGAGTGTTGAAGGCTTATGCTCTACGATCCTGAAGGTACTCACAGATTGAGAACGATTAAGCCCACAGTCACCAGAGTGATAGGGATACCCCGTGAAAGTTTTCTTTACTTCGTAGAATCTCCCTTTGGTGTACGAGTAGGTGATTGCTTCAACACACTCAATGTAATCCCCCGGCTTCGTATTAAGATCCATGAGCTCCCCAACCTTCAAGTAGTCCCGGGTTGCCGGAGGGGTCTGAGTAGCTGCTTCACGAGAACCCTTGGGGTACTTGGTCTTGAGGAACTTGGAGCGAGTATGGGGATCGGAAGTAAGGTCACCATCATCATCACGGATATAGAATGTGCCAAACGCAGTCCTCTTTACTTCGTAGGCCTCACCGGTACTAAAGGAGCTTTGTGCAAATGTTAAAGTACACTCAAGGATATCCCCGACCTTCAGGTCCCTTGATCTCAGGAGGTCCTGAAGGGGTCGTGGGTGCACTTGGGTGAAAGTTGACGCTGGGGTATATACTGAACACGCCTCATCATTAAGAACATAGGGTGCATGATTACCTACCCCGACTTTATATGATTTTCCCCGTGTAAAATATTCTGTAAGAGCTTCTTCACACCTAACCCAATCGCCCCCTTTGAGATCCTTGATATACTGAAGCTGCTTAGGGGCGTTGGAGTCCTCAGGGGTCTTGGCGACAGGCTTGGAGGCCTTCTCTGGAGGCTTGGGGACCTTGAGGAAAGTTCCATGGGTTCCGCTCCATGTCAAAGCGGGAAGACACTCTAGAAATAGCACACCGTTACAGCCCGCTTCTCTCAATTCATAAGTATCACCCGGCGCATACTTATCGGAAAGCTCAGAGCTCACACAGAGCACGTGGTCACCCGCTTGGAGCCCTTTGATGTCCGGGAGGGCCTTGGGGTAAACTTGGGTGAACTTGGACATAGAGGGACACCTAATTGGTCCCGAGTTCCACTTGATTTCAGGTCGGTCCCTGTGATCCAAACTTAAAATCTCATAGACCTGTTCAATTTGAAAAGCGCCATATGGGTTATCCCTACATAGTACCCAGTCACCTACCTTCAGGCCTTCAATGTTCGCAAGGAGCTGAGGTGCCGGTGTCGGTGTATTGTATATCCCAAAAGCCTTGAAGGCCTCTTCCATTGCCTTATTCAAATGATCCTCACGGATATACTTCCTAAGCCCGGCTTGCTCGGCTTCCTGTAGCAGTCTCAAATATCTAGAGGCTAAAGAGGTGCTGGAGACGCGGGTTGATCTAGGGATATAGCTCGAAAACAGTTCAAGTCGTGTCATATATATTTCTTCCTTATCACATTCAATGCACAAGCGCAGAGAATATCTCAAATAAAAAGACGTATGTGTGTTAGATATCAGTCACTTACCCATGACCATCACCGTTCCTCCTATCATTGGATATGGCACACCAAGGACCCCTTCAGTCTCCTAGTGGACTGAAAGTACCTTAGTTATTGATATTGCTTGGGAATACCCCGCCAATATGGCACGGGCACTACTGGTTTCTCTGCGCTTGTGACAAGATATATTAATACCAAGAAGCGAGGGAAACTATAAGATGTTGATTTAATGAATGCATTAGTGGACTGATTACAGGTGAGAACCTAAATCTGGCGTGTCTACCAATTCCACCACACCCGCACTAGCCGTTCACCGCAAGCTTGCGATACAGCGGTGCCTCTATAACCAATCAAATCAGCAAGCGCAAAGAAAATTCTTGTCACGACGGCGATTCACACACAAATCGATATATTTACTGGCTGTCAAACTTTTGAGGGCGGGATTTACCAAAACTTCAACCCCATAAGTGAATTGTTTCCCCTCTTCAAAAAGCATCAATAATCTACAAATTCACTCCCGTGCAACCTTGCCTAAATTGAACGCACATGCCTAATTTTTAGGCGCATCCTGCATTCAGTTGCAAAGCAACGGTCGCAAATGGCCACCATTCGTCGGTAATTATTCAATCAGAAATATTGGCACACCAATTGCTTTAGCTTTGAACAGCACAATGCGTTGCACTATTTGTCAGTTTCGACATTTGGAGACTTTTGGTCGATGAAAAAAATTGAAGCAATTATCAAGCCCTTTAAACTGGATGAAGTTAAAGAGGCTTTGCAAGAAGTCGGTTTGCAAGGCATTACTGTTACCGAAGCCAAGGGTTTTGGCCGTCAGAAAGGCCATACCGAGTTGTACCGTGGTGCCGAGTATGTTGTGGATTTTCTTCCAAAAGTTAAGGTTGAGATTGTCCTCAGGGACGAATTGGTCAGTGCTGCAGTTGAGGCAATTCGTACCGCAGCAGAAACAGGCCGTATCGGCGATGGAAAAATTTTTATATCCCCGGTTGAGGATGCAATACGCATTAGAACCGGGGAAAGTGGCGCCGACGCCATATAGATTTAGCGTTCCTCCCAGGTTTCGTTAAAAGGCGGGAAATATTGTCCGCCAAACTGATAAGTTGATGGCACGCAGTGTCACAAGTGTTTGCAAAATTTAAGGAAAACGGCAAATGACTACAGCCAGTGATATCATCAAAATGATTTCGGATGACGACATCAAATATCTGGATCTTAGATTCACAGACACACGCGGCAAAATGCAACATGTTACTGTTGATACGTCCTTTGTGGATGAGGACTTGTTTGCGGATGGCATGATGTTCGATGGATCATCCATTGAAGGCTGGAAAGCCATTGATGATTCTGACATGGTCCTGATGCTGGATCCTGAAACCGCGGTTATGGACCCGTTTTTTGCCCAGGCGACCCTTTGTATTTTCTGTGATGTTCTTGAACCCGCCACCGGAGAAGGATATTCACGCGATCCACGCATGACCGCCAAAAAAGCCATCGCGTATTTGCAATCAACCGGTATTGGCGACACTTGCTATTTCGGCCCTGAAGCCGAATTTTTTGTATTCGATGATGTTCGCTTCACAACCGATCCATACAACACCGGCTTTGCCGTGGATTGTTCGGAACTGCCATCCAATACGGGATCGGATTTTGAAGCCGGCAATATGGGCCATCGCCCCCGTATGAAGGGTGGATATTTTCCAGTGCCGCCGATTGATTCCGGCCAGGACTTTCGCGGAGAAATGCTGTCTGTAATGAAGGAAATGGGCGTAAAGGTTGAGAAACATCATCATGAAGTAGCAGCAGCTCAACACGAACTTTGTATCCAGTTTGAAGACATGGTTACCATGGCCGACAAACAACAGATCTATAAATATGTAGTCCATCAGGTGGCACACGCATACGGCAAAACAGCGACATTTATGCCCAAGCCTGTCTATGGTGACAACGGCACCGGTATGCATTGCCATATGTCAATCTGGAAAGATGGCAATCCGGTATTTGCCGGCAATCAATATGCTGACCTTTCCGAAGAAGCCCTGTATTATATTGGTGGCATTCTAAAACATGCAAAAGCTGTGAACGCATTCACAAATCCATCCACCAATTCCTACAAACGTCTGGTCCCAGGATTTGAAGCCCCGGTTTTGCTCGCATATTCTGCCCGCAATAGATCGGCATCCTGCCGGATTCCGCACACAACCTCACCAAAAGCAAAGCGCATGGAAATTCGTTTCCCTGACCCTTCCGCCAATCCGTATCTGGCATTTACAGCTTTGATGATGGCAGGCCTTGATGGTATCCGGAACAAGATTCACCCGGGTGATCCGATGGACAAAAACCTTTATGATCTTCCACCCGAAGAACTTAAAGACATCCCGACCGTCGCCGGTTCCCTTCGCGAAGCACTTGGTGCACTTGATACCGATCGCGAGTTTTTGAAAGCTGGTGGTGTATTTGATGATGACCAGATTGACGCTTACATTGAACTGAAAATGGAAGAAGTCATCCGGCTGGACCAGACCCCACACCCTGTTGAGTATGATATGTATTACTCGGTATAATTCCCAAGCTACTACTCAGATTGAGTGTTTGACGGATCCCCTGGATATTCATATCCGGGGGATTTGGGTTTTAACGGTCCGGTGCTGCTTCAAATATCAAAGTACCAGGAAAATTAATCCAAGAGCCAGACTGGAAATCAGCTGAAATGGACTGAAGCTCCAATTTACCAAATTTTGGGACGCGCTGAAGGTGTTCAGCCGATGTTGTGCAAAAATGAGGTTATTCCGGATTTGTTCAATTTCAAAAACCAACTCATCAAATCTGTTTTCCAAGATTTTACTCCACACAATACAATTGGCGTAATCTGAACCAACAGAGTTAATATTGTATTTGTGGCTGGAAATCTGATTGTGACTGCCCGGTCCGTGAACCCGGTAAACTATTGTTCAATTTGAAAAAACGACTTGAATGATTGTTCACCCGATCCGCAGAATCTAATAATTCGGGATTCTTCGGCGCGTCTGGCCCACCCCTTCTCAATTATGCCAGACAGGATTGCTGCTCCAAGGGAGCCTGCCAAATGCGTCCGCCTGACACTCCAGTCAAGACAGGTTCGACACATGACCCGGCGTTTGTTTTCAAGAGCAGAAACATCGATTCCAAAATTAGACATCCGTGATCGACCGCCATCTTCCAATCGAATTTGGTCGTTATGATATGAAATCAATTTATCCCGCAGTAGCGCATCAAAAAGCGCAACGCCACACAAGCCGGCCAGATGATCATAACAGATACGGGCCTTGCGCAATTCCGGCTCTTTTGGGCCAGGCCTCACCCGTGCGGGCCCTCTCATACTTGCCACTCCCATCAAATTTTCGATCAGTCCAGCAACATCGGCACCAGACAATCGGAAATATCGATGACGCCCCTGCTTTTCCATCAATACCAGTTCGCCGTCCAGCAATTTTGATAAGTGAGCGCTTGCGGTTTGTTTGGTGACTCCTGCTTCTTCAGCCAGTTCACTCGCGGTTAGAGCTCCGCCGTCCATCAACGCTGACAACATATTTGCCCTGGCCGGGTCACCAAGCAAAGACGCGATAAATGATATTGCAGGTCCATCTTTCATAGTTCGTTACTAATCGAACCCTGAAGGGAGATCAAGTGTCATAGTCTCTGTGAGCCTAACAATTCAGAAAGACCAACAATGATTACCTGTTTTATACAATATGACCTTGATCCCACGAAAAAGGCCGAGTTTCGAGAATATGCCCGAAACTGGGGAATTGCCATTCCTCGCTGTGGAGCTGAGTTAATCGGTTATTTTGAACCACACGAGGGCTCTGCTAATCTCGCCTATGGAGTTTACACGATCAAATCCCTTGCAGATTATGAATTATACCGGGTGAAACTGGCAGCAGATCCGGTTGGTAAGGAAAATTACGCATTTGCACAGCGCGAAAAATTCATACGTTCTGAAACAAGGACATTCCTGAAACTTGCATCAAATCCACATGGAGACCATTCAAAGTTATGATTGCTGTTATTTTTGAACTTGAACCAAAAGAAAAATGCCTGGATAATTATTTGGATATAGCTGGTTCACTATTACCTCATCTGGAAAGCATAGATGGTTTCATTTCAGTTGAAAGATTTGAAAGTCTTGCAAATCCAGGAAAATACCTTTCGCTTTCGTTTTTTGAAAATGAAGAAGCAGTAAGGAGCTGGCGCAATCTTGAAATTCATCGCAATGCACAATCCAGTGGTCGGAACGATCTGTTTAAAAACTATCGTTTGAGAGTTGCCTCGGTTTTAAGGGATTATGGATTAACTGAACGCGAACAAGCTCCCTCAGATTCAAAATCAATCCATAACAACACTTAAAATGCCGGCAATATAACGTGCAAATGCATGTACATTTATCTCGTGCTCCCAAAACAACTCTTATCGTCGATTCCGCGGATTGGTTTTGCTCCTGTCGTTCAATCCCGGCAGGAGCCAGCATCCGAATTTGGCAAACTACACATCACCTACGTTTTCATTTGATTTGAAATGTATTTTTCAATTAACTTTTTCACTGGATCGAAAACATTTCATTTAAAATAATATGGATGTTATCTTGATCATCAATTATTTTTTGCAGGCTTTGGGCAGATCGCCTGCACGAAATACCCGGCCATCTGATCGAAATTGCGTTTCATTCCAGCCAGGCCATGGAAAACACATATTTCGGTAATAATAGTATTATTTCGAAATAATTGACTTTTGTACCAGAAAATTTTCATTTTGTAAGTATTAATTTTTTATATATAATAATATTGAATGAAATTTTAGTATAATGAGCGTTTCAAATAATTCATTATTCCTAAATAACACTAATTATTCTTCAATTTGAATTCACGAGTTGATTTTTACCTTTTCCAGCAACACTGGATAGGAAATTAACTTAAGGAGTTCGGCAATGAAAATGCTACTAACACTCTGCACAACCTTGTTTGTGTTTATTTCATCGACGGCTGTTTTCGCTGCCGCTTTGAATGATAAGGACAAGGTGCAGTTACAGCTTGCACTCATGGATTATGTAGAAACCAATTCAAACGAAGGCGTATTTCTACATTTTGACACAAAACTAAAAAAACTTGAACGCCTCTATCCTGCCAATTTGCATCCGATGATCATTCCTGTCGAAGGCATGTTTTTTCTCTGTGCCGATTTTCGTACAGCAGAAGGCGACAAACGGGATGTTGATTTCATTGCCGTGCCTCATAACGGAGAATTTCGGGTGATCCAGGCAATGGTCAATCAACGTAACATTGTCAGAGAAGTCATGCAGGCATCAAAAAGAGCTGCGAAATAATTGTAAAATCATTGGACGCGGGACACATTGAAAGATGACCAGGAGCATAAGCAGCCTTCTTGCCAAGTTTTTGCTGATATCCATCCCCATATTCCTTATTGTGAATAGCATTGGATACAGCCTGTACAGGGAATACAGAAAAGACGATCTCGCTTCAGAAACGGCTGCCAAGGTAGCCGTTTCAATGTTTCATCTTGGAAAACAGGTCCGTGCCGAATTCGAAAATCAATCTCCTCCCAACAAGGTTGCGATCAACCAAATTCTCCTGACATTACGAGGAGGCCGGAATATTGAATGCGCTACAATTGTTGACACCAACAACACGCGCATATCTTCCTGGCCCTATCCTGGTTGCAAAACAGAGGGAGAAGGCCTCAGGTCCTCATCCATACCAATAAAACGCGGAAAGCTCCTTCTCGCTACATTAACATTTGCCCACGGTGATGCATGGCAAACCGAGACACTGAACAAGGAAGCTATTTTCATCGCTATTGTTCTACTTGCCGCAGGAGGGTGCGCGTTTTTATCCTGCCTGTTCGGGTATGCATTTGTGATTGGCCGTCCTGTACACAAATTGATCAAGACCATGGATGCAAGGCGGGAAACTGGAGATCTCGTACGAGCTGATGATAGCTCCAAGGATGAATTGGGTAAAATCGCTCGTGCTTTTAACCTGCTTATTGAAAGTGAAGAAATTCGGGTGAAAGAAAACCGGATTATGATTCAAAATTTTGTTAAGGAAAATGAAGAAAGAACAAGAGCTGAAAGCGAACTGGAAAAAGTTCATCAAAAACTCAGACGGTCTGCGAAAATGGAAGCAGTAGGATCACTTGCTGCCGGTATCGCACACGAAATAAATACCCCGATGCAATACATCCTCGACAATCTGGGTTTTCTGCAAAAAGGGATAGATGACGTTCAGGGCATTTTCACAAAAATTACAAATTCCAGATCTGGCATGACCGCAGATGAAATAAAGTCGATGGTTGATGCGGGTGATATGAATTTTCTTGCTAAGGAATTTCCCGGGGCAATTGAAGAAAGTTTACGAGGAGCGCACTCGGTAGCCCGAATTGTAAATGCCATGAAGTCTTTGTCACATCCGGATGGGAAAGATGCCGCCGGTGCCGACGTTGGCCAACTCATCCAGAATTGCGTGACGATGACGAGTAACGCCTGGAAAATGGTTGCCAATATATCAGTCGAAATATCCGAAGGCTTGCCGGAACTCGAATGCTTCGCTGGTGAGCTCAATCAGGTTTTTTTGAACATTATCATCAACGCAACTCATGCCATTGAGGAAGCAAATCTGGAAACCCGGGGCAACATCACCATTGTTGTTCGCAAAATTAACGAATTTATTTCAGTGACAATTCAAGATGATGGAATTGGCATTCCCGAGGACCGCCTCGACCAGATTTTTGATATGTTTTATACCACAAAATCTGCAGGCAAAGGTACAGGACAAGGCCTGGCAATATGCCACTCAATAATATGCAAAAAACACAATGGGTCGATTGATGTCACTTCATCTGCGGAAGAAGGAACAATGTTTAGTATTACTCTTCCAATTGAAATTGAACCAGCACAACGCGATTTTGCTGCAACCGCATAACCATCCGTTAGTCACTCCGGTTCAAGCTCACGATTGGCGAACAAAAGCACTGAACCAAATCCAATCATACTCAGGCCCGACATGCGGGTAATCCACCCGAGCGTTGAAGGTCCCTTCCCCACCAGGTATTTTCCGGCGCATGCATAGAGCGAAATAGCGGCCAATTCGAGTATCAAAAAGAAACATCCCAGATACCCAAAATCTGTCCAGTATCGAGACTGATCAATAAACTGAGGAAAAAATGCGGTAAAAATCAAAATAGCTTTCGGGTTCCCCAAAGCAACCCAGAATTCCTGTTTAAAGGCGGATCTGATGCCTCGTCCATTTGATTCACCATTGGCAACATTTGATGGATCACGCGACCTGAGTAACTTTAATCCCAGCCAAACAAGATAAGCAGCACCGACGATTTTAACCATCTGAAAAATCACCGCAGAGGTGGACAATAGAGCACCCAGGCCCAAAGCACTTACCGCAATCATAATTGCAAAGGCCAAAATACGCCCAAAACTTACAGATAACGCAAAACCCGGGCCGTTTCTGGCCCCATTATTCAACGCAAGCAAATTGCTCGGCCCAAATGCCATATTCAAAGCAAAACATGCGGGCAGAAACAAAACCAGCGTATCTAGCAACATTGAGATAGACTCCGGATTGGGAAGCAAAATCACCCCGGACGGGGTTCCATGCATTCTAGTGCAACCAGACTGGACGTGCAATCGCTGGTAAGCCGAAGCATTACATTGTTTAAAAAAATCACCCCACCACCTCAATCAGATACGAAATCCAATAGCACTGGCTTGCATTCTGCTGGGACACAAAATCGTATTCCACAATAAACGGAGGCATTCGCAATTGCGCGGCAGAGGATTTTTGCTTTTAAGGCTTTAATCGTGGCAAAATGCAGCTTGATTCGTTCTCAGTAGATAGTCGGAACCTATGGCACCAACAGATCTCTTTGGCGGTGCGGGCAAAAGTGTGCCAGCGCCTGCCACTAAAAAAAGTCAAAAAAAACAGAAAAGCCAGGAAAACAATCCATCGGGCAATGCTGATTATACAGCGGCCGATATTGAAGTTCTTGAAGGGCTGGAGCCCGTTCGTCGTCGTCCTGGAATGTACATTGGTGGCACCGATGAAAAAGCACTTCACCATCTGTTTGCCGAAGTTATTGATAACTCCATGGATGAAGCCGTCGCAGGACATGCGACATGGATCGAAGTTGAACTTGATGCAGAGGGTTTTCTTTCAATCAACGATAATGGCCGTGGGATTCCTGTTGATCCACATCCAAAATTCACGGACATATCTGCCCTTGAAGTGATTATGACAACACTTCACGCAGGCGGTAAATTCGATTCCAAAGTTTATGAAACGTCAGGCGGGCTGCATGGCGTGGGGATTTCGGTTGTCAATGCACTTTCCTCGGTACTTGAAGTAGAGATTGCCCGAAATCGCGAATTGTTCAAACAGACATATTCGCGAGGCCTGCCCACTTCAACTTTGGAAAAAATTGGCGATGTACATAATCGTCGGGGCACTAAAATAAGGTTCCTTCCAGACCCTGATATATTTGGACAATCCGCGCGCTTTCAGCCGCTAAGATTATTGAAAATGGCGCGCTCCAAAGCATATTTGTTTGGAGGCGTGGAAATACGGTGGTCTTGCGCAGAATCATTACTTGAAGGTCCTTCCAGGGATGTACCGGCGCAAGCCGTATTTCATTTTCCCGGAGGCCTTAAGGACTATCTCGCTGAAACTCTTGGAAATGAGCACCTGGTAACCGGAGAAATTTTTTCGGGTAATACAAAAAGTGCAGGCAAGCATGGTTCGGTTGAGTGGGCAGTAACCTGGTTTACCGGGGATGGGTTTGTCAATTCATATTGTAATACTGTCCCAACTCCTGAAGGCGGAACTCACGAAGCCGGGTTTCGATCTGCTCTGCTTCGAAGTTTAAAATCATACGCTGAATTAACCGGAAACAATAAGAAGCTGGCCCCGGTTACCAGTGAGGATATTATGACAAGCGCTGCAGCCATGCTTGCAGTGTTCATGCGCGAGCCTGAATTTGTTGGCCAGACAAAAGACAGACTGGCCACAGTAGAAGCGTCTAAAATTGTAGACGTTGCTGTTCGAGATCAGTTCGACATTTGGCTTGCTGCTTCACCGGCACGCGCCAACAAGCTTCTTGAATGGGTAATTGAGCGTTCGGACGAACGTCTGAGACGTCGTAAAGAACGTGAAATCAGCAGAAAATCCGCGGTTCGAAAACTTCGTCTTCCAGGAAAACTTGCCGACTGTTCCCGGACTGCCGCTGAAGGCACCGAATTGTTCATCGTGGAAGGGGATTCTGCCGGTGGTTCTGCAAAACAGGCTCGCAATCGTAAAATACAGGCGATCCTGCCGCTGCGAGGCAAAATATTGAATGTTGCAAATGCAACAAAAGACAAAATAATTGCCAATCAACAAATATCCGATCTCATACAGGCACTTGGGTGTGCCACGCGTGCTAATTACCTGGAAAGCGATTTGCGATACGAGCGAATCATCCTGATGACCGATGCCGATGTTGACGGAGCGCATATTGCGGCACTTCTCATCACGTTTTTCTATAGAGAGATGCCTAAACTAATTGATGAGGGCCATCTGTTTTTGGCTGTACCGCCGCTTTATCGCATCAGCCAGGGTGGCAAAACTTTATATGCGCGCGATGATGCCCATAAAGATGAACTTATGGAAACTCAATTCAAAGGTCGTGGAAAAATTGACATGAGTCGGTTCAAGGGTCTGGGAGAAATGATGCCGGCCCAATTGAAAGAGACAACCATGGACCCGGCAAAACGCACTTTGTTAAAAGTATCGATCAGAGATGCAGATCCCGAGCAAACCAGGGATTCTGTTCAAAAACTGATGGGCAACAAACCTGAAGCACGTTTCAATTTCATTCAGGAAAATGCCGAATTTGCCAAAGATCTGGACATTTGAGACCATTTAGGAAAATTTGCATCATGAACATTTTGTATCCAGGCAAACCTGTGCCAACCTGAACTTTGCAAATGAGGGACTGTCAATGCTTGAAAATACCAAAGCAGGCCGGAATTATTAAATGCGATTGATCGAACTGCATTCACGATCAATTCGCTCGATTACTCTTGCTTTGATACTTGTGGTTTGGCCTGGGTACTTCACCGGCGCTCAGGCTTTCGAAGCGGCCTCATTGATTCAACTGGACCCACGAATTCAACAGGTCATGACCTCTGGTAGCTGGTTGACCGATGATGATGGTGGCCCTTACAGGCTAATTGTTGTGCGTGATGACAATACGGGAACTGACCGGTTGTTTCTTGAGTGGCTTACATTCAATCTGGACAGTGGCAAACCTGAACGTTTTTCGATTTCTCAAATTATGGAATTTGCAGACCTCGAGGCAAGAATAACACAACTAACTTCAGATCCAGGCATCGACGATATCGTATTTTTCATCGAAGCAGTTGATTTGGAAAATGGCAATTCCGAAAGTTATGAACTTGTCGCAACTCTACCTGGAAATTTCAACTTTGGTGAGGCATCAAATTGAAACTGTTTCAACTGATTGCAGTCATATCAACAATTTCATTGTCATACGGCACCTTGGCGGTGGCAGGTACCTACGAGCAACAGCGATTTCGACTGGCTGACATTCTTGGTACGCTTTCGGTTCTGGATTTTTTATGCCATGGAGACCGGGCTGAAGACTGGCAGTCCAAAATCAAAACACTATTGGAAAGCGACGACCCTTCCGACGACGAACGACAGCAGATTGTTGGACGGTATAACCGTAACAAGAGGTCCGCGTTGCGAATTCACACCCATTGCACACCAGCTGCACTCATTGCTATCGAACGACTGTCCACTGAAGGCAGCCAGCTTGCCCGCGAAATGTCTCTGCTCACCGGTCGCTGAAGTGACCATAAACATTCCAGACTATTTATGATCCCGATTGGAAGAGCAACTCCTGTGACGAACCAAGAATGTTACCAAAGTAACGCATATCGCCTACAAATTTCCTTCTTAAACGGGAATTACATTGAATATTATTTGGAAATGCACATATAGGTGAGTGCGACGAGTTTTCGCCGGGGGATTTAAAAGAACTCAATGCCAGATACTCAAGAAAAGAATTCCGGCAAGACCACCCGGGTGTTGATTAATACGCCACGTGCGCGCCCCGACAGTAAGGGCAAACTGATCCGGAAGCTGATTGTCTTTCAGGTGAAACTCGCGATTGATGGCCTTCGTGACCTTATTCTCAGTCCACTTTCTCTTATTGCAGCGATATTTGGAATTATTACCAATCCCAAAAACCCGTCATGGATGTTTGAAGAACTCATGCGTGCCGGACATCAAACTGATCGCTGGATCAACCTGTTCAATGCTTACGATGACAAGGGTAATGATCTAACAGAACCCAAAACCATTGATGATGTTGTGGATTCCATCGAAACAGCCATTCGCAAGGACATAGATACTAATGGATACTCGGCAACCGCAAAAGCTGCAGTAAACGAACACCTACAGCGCCATCGAAACCAGGAATAGGCTGTTAGATATATTATCCGGAATTCTCCGCCTGGATTTGGGCCTTGATCCCGGGATATGGTTGATCGAAAACTATCCCGCGAGCGTTTCAAGGAAGCGCATGGGCTTACCACTGGATGCTTTTACCAAATTTCCATTCCACATCACTTTCATTCCGCGAATAAAGGTACCTACAGGCCACCCCTGGACGGTTACGCCGTCGTACGGTGTCCATCTGCTCTTTGAGGCGATCCAGTCGTTGGTAATCGTTTCCTGTCTTTCCAGATCCACTATAGTAAAATCGGCATCATACCCAACCGCGATCCGCCCTTTATTTGCAATTTGAAAAAGGCGATTTGGTCCGGAACTCGTGAGATCAACCATGCGCTCCAGGGTAAGATTACCCTTACTTACATGATCCAGCATAATCGGAACCAGTGTTTGGACACCGGTCATTCCGGAAGGTGATTCTGGATAGGGTTTTTGTTTTTCATCCAGTGTGTGGGGGGCATGATCCGAACCCAGAACATCGACGACCCCATTTTCAATCCCTGCCCAGATGGCAGCCCTGTGTTCCGAATTGCGAACAGGCGGGTTCATTTGCACCAGGGTTCCAAGCCTTGCATAGGCGTCCTGTGCAAGTGTGAGATGATGCGGCGTTGCCTCAACTGTGGCCACGTCTTTGTGCGCCGCAAGAAATTTCATTTCTTCGCCGGTTGAAATATGCAGGACATGAATCCGCGCTCCAACTTCACGCGCGATTTTTATAAGTCTCTTTGTGCATTTTAGTGCCACTTCAACATCGCGCCAGACCGGATGAGAAGCCGGATCACCTGCTACCTGGCAGGAATTTCGATCAATTAATCGAGGTTCATCTTCAGAATGAAATGCGGCCCTGCGTGAAATTGCAGACAAAATTGCCCGAACGCTCTCATCATCATCCACGAGCAAATTTCCGGTCGAAGAACCCATGAACACTTTAATTCCACAGCATCCCGGGAGACGTTCCAGCCTGGCCAGTTGATCCACATTATCACGCGTGCCACCAATGTAAAATGCATGGTCACAATGCATACGACCTTCGGCAGCTTTTAGTTTAGCTTTGAGAGCGCTCTCCGAGATTGTTAAAGGATTGGTATTTGGCATTTCAAAAACGCCGGTTACTCCTCCCATCACCGCGGCTCTTGACCCACTTTCGAGATCTTCCTTGTGCTCAAGTCCAGGCTCACGAAAATGCACCTGAGTATCGATGACACCCGGGAGGATATGCAGTCCTTTACAATCGACCACATCTGGTGCACTGGACAGATCCAGTTTCTCAAGAGAAACAATGCGACCGTTCAGAATGCCAATATCTGTCTGAATTCTACCATGCTGGCTAACCACTGTGCCGCCGGTTAGTATCGTATCAAATGTCATGGCGCTTCTCCCGCATCAACTCACCTGGAAACTGCATTGGATCCAAATTTTCTGTGGTGGCTATGCGACAATTCTGCCCGCAGGTAAACCAGGTTCGCAATAATTGGTATTTAAGAGACAGAATCCAACCAAATGTCGCGATTAACCAAATCTATCAACCCTGTTGATGATGACAAGTTGACAATAGTTGATTGGACCTTATGGTCTGTTTCGAATCTGGCTTTAGTTGTCAGGCAACAGTATTGATCGTCCCGAAGGGCGCAAATGACGTTTTCCAAGCTAGGGTTAAGCCCAAAAGTTTTGTCGGCAGTCGAGGCTGCCGGATATAGTGTACCTACTCCGATCCAGGCAGAGGCAATTCCACATATTCTTGATAAGAAGGATGTGCTGGGGGTAGCGCAGACAGGCACCGGTAAAACGGCGTCCTTTACCCTGCCAATGCTTACTCTCCTGGAAAAAGGCCGTGCGAGAGCCAGAATGCCACGCACCCTTATTCTGGAGCCAACCCGGGAACTTGCCGCCCAGGTTGAAGAGAATTTCATTAAATACGGTGTCAATCATCGTTTAACGGTCGCATTGCTTATCGGTGGCGTATCCTTTGAAGATCAAAATCGTAAACTTGATCGGGGTGCTGATGTATTAATTGCAACGCCCGGCAGGTTACTTGACCATTTTGAACGTGGCAAATTGTTGTTAAGTGCCGTTGATATATTTGTAATTGATGAAGCCGACAGAATGCTGGATATGGGATTCATTCCCGACATCGAACGTATTTGTAGTCTGCTGCCATTTACAAGACAAACATTGTTTTTCTCTGCAACCATGCCTGCTGCAATCAGCGGGCTTGCTGAAAAATTTCTGCACAATCCGGTCAAGGTTGAAGTTTCACGGCCCGCTTCTGTGGCTTCCACAGTCAGGCAACAACTAACCGGAACCGGATCAAAACCCTGGGATAAACGCGCGACTTTACGTGACCTTCTGAACACGGTGAAAGATCTGAAAAATGCGATTGTATTTTGCAATCGCAAACGTGACGTAGCAACGCTTTATCGATCGCTAACTCGTCATGATTTCAAAGCCGCCGCGCTTCATGGCGATATGGACCAGCATCAACGAATGGCAATGCTGGATCAGTTTAAATCGGGCGAACTGAATATTCTGGTTGCAAGTGATGTCGCAGCCAGAGGGCTCGACATTCCTGCTGTTAGTCATGTATTCAATTTTGACGTACCAACTCACGCTGAAGACTATGTTCACCGCATAGGCAGAACCGGTCGAGCTGGACGTGAAGGCACAGCAATATCTTTGGTGGCCAAATCCGATACAAAGTACATTGCTGCAATTGAAAAATTGACCGGCGATAAAATCGAATGGATTGGCGACGGTATCACGTCTTCCAGCGAAACGCCGGAGCGGCAGGAAACAAGGAAACCACGAAGAAGTCGTAAACCACGCGCTACTTCGACTTCCGCCAACAATAACTCTCAAGAAAGAACGCCGGTTCAGAGCTCTGGTAATGATACACCGGCWAAATCGGAAACTCCGGCAATCAGGCCTGTCGTTCAACAGCCCCGCAAAGCCGAGGCAACAAACCCATCACAGCCAAAGCCTGTTTCCCGCCCTCCCCGAAGATCACGACAACCTTCGCGAGGAGACCGGCAGGTAAAGGGATTGGGTGATCACGTTCCCGCTTTTTTGCTGCGCCCAATCAGACCGGCTGAAAAACCATCTGAATAAGAAAACATTGTTAGAATTGCAATAAATTGAAGCCCGGGACCAAAACCGGGCTTTTTTGCATTCATATGTTTAAAACAATCGCCCTAATTAACCCGGCTTTAAGTCCTGACTATTAGATTTTCACCTGATCGCAGGGGGATCAAATCTAACTTAGGGGTCATCAGTTAATCCTGATGAGAACGCGGAAAATGACCAATCCTGACTTTAAAAGGACATTTGCGTACGGGGAATCCGCGCTTGGCAATCTCAAACGAAACGAGATTCCAGCATATCCACGAAATTATGAGCTCTGGTACACCTATTCCGCTGGTTTTAACCATTCGCTCAATCGGGCTGTGAATGACATATTACGTTCACGAGGTATTGTAACTATCGAGGAAGCAGAGTTCATTTATAACGAACATCTGTCTCCAAATCGTCTTGGTAACAGAATTGATGAGGTCGGAACCAGAATTTCCGATGAACTTCATTCGATTGTAAATGTTGTGGAATCTTTTATCGGCTCTACAAGCCATTACGGAGAATCTTTGGAAGATGCGTCCAGGACGCTGACAAACACCCAGGATCACGAAAAAATCCGCGGCATCGTTAGCAATCTAATTGACGAAACAAAGGTTGTAGAAGAGCAAAACCGCACGCTGAGCACCGAATTGCAGGATTCCAGACGCCAGGTTACTGAACTTCAGGAAAGTCTCGAAGCTATTCGTTATGAATCACTCACGGACGAATTGACAACACTTGCCAACCGAAAGCACTTTGATCAATCCATTGAGCGAGCAGTTGAAGAAGCCAGCTCATCCGGCGAACCACTTACACTGCTCATCACAGATATTGATCACTTCAAAAAGTTCAATGACACTTATGGTCACCAGACCGGTGATCAGGTTCTGCGGCTGGTTGCTCTTTCCGTCAAGCAGAATGTAAAAGGTCAGGATATCGCTTGCAGGTATGGCGGCGAAGAATTTGCAGTTATATTGCCCAGAACCAATCTTCGGCAATCTTTAACTGTTGCWGAAAGCATTCGCAAAACAGTCCAGGCCAAAGAACTGGTCAAAAGATCAACAGGTGAAAATCTGGGCCGCGTGACAATTTCAATCGGTGCCGCGACTTATAGAATTGGCGATACTCCGCAAACTCTAATCGAGAGATCTGATTCGTGCCTCTACGCAGCCAAGCATGCCGGCAGAAATCTGGTGAAGTGTGAAACAGACCCGGAAATGCAAAAAAAAGATAAAAACGTAGCGTGATCGCCAATGATTGTGAATAAATAGCCGGATGGCATACGTTCCAGCTATTTTATTCAATCAATGATATCAAGTTACCCTTGTGTCGCAGCCTTGCGAGCTCTGTCCACCATTTGTGAATCTACCGGTGTGAGCGTAACAGACTCTCCACATCCGCATGCTGAAGACTGGTTTGGATTTTCAAAAGTAAAACCACTTCTGAATTTTGTAACTTCATAACCCATTGTAGTACCTAATAAAAACAATGTAGCTTTTGGTTCTACAAAAACTGTTGCACCCAGTTCCTCAACCATGTCGTCCGCGGGGTCCGGTTCAGATACTGCCGAAATTACATATTCCATGCCGGCACAGCCRCCRTTTTTTACGCCAATTCGAACACCRAGCATCGAGCCGTCGGAATTTGCGACAAGATCCTGTACGCGCTCCGCAGCAGCTKGTGTWATRCTTAGAACCTTAAATGCTCCAAATGCCATTATTAATCTCCTGGTCTTACTRTATGTAAGCCTGATTAAAACCAGTTCAATGCCACTTTGGCTTCATCCGACATCCGTTCGGGTGACCAGGGAGGATCAAATACCATATCCACTTTTACCTGGTTAATACCTGAAACAGATTCTACGGCATTTTGCACCCAGATTGGCATCTCCCCTGCGACAGGGCAGCCCGGTGCCGTCAAAGTCATATCGATGGCTATATTCCGCTCATCATCGATATCAACCTTGTATATAAGTCCAAGCTCATAAACATCCACCGGAATTTCCGGATCAAAAACAGATTTACAGGCGTCAATKATATCAGAYGTCAATTGCTTGAGTTCATCTGCYGGAATTGCAGATTCTTCAGACGGTCCGGTAACAACCGCCTGGATACTTTCGCCATCACCAAATAAGTCAGTCATTGTTCACTTTCCAATACACTTCTCGTATCAAACATCAGGCAAAAAAATCACGCGCGTGTTCCAGGGCCAGCACCAAAGCATCAACATCCTGTTTTGAATTATATAATCCAAATGAAGCCCGACATGTTGATGTTACCCCAAATCTCTTTAAAAGCGGTTGTGCGCAGTGMGTYCCAGCCCTCACAGCAATTCCCGCTCTATCGATAACCATCGACACATCGTGCGCATGAATTCCTTCCAGCTCGAATGATACAATAGCGCCTTTTTCACTGGCATTCCCAATTATCCTGAGCGAATTAATTCTGGRCAATCTTTCGTGCGCATATTGATTGAGATCAGCTTCATGCAGAGATATCCTGTCTCTGCCAATGTTTTCGATATAATCAAGTGCAAATCCCAAGCCAATAGCCTGTGCAATGGGAGGCGTTCCCGCTTCAAATTTGTGAGGAGGTGCCGCATAAGTCACACCGTCCAGCGTTACATCAAGAATCATCTCACCACCGCCGAGGAATGGCGGCATCGTTTCAAGATGTTTACTTTTGCCGTACAAAACGCCAATTCCGGTGGGTCCATAAAGTTTGTGGCCAGTCATCACAAAAAAATCTGCGTCCAAATCCTGAACGTCAACGTTCATATGAACAGCGCTTTGGCTACCGTCAACGAGCACCACAGCTCCTGCAGAATGGGCTTTGGCAATCACTTCTTTCACCGGAACAATCGTACCAATTGCATTGGACATTTGAGTAATTGCGACGAGCTTTGTTTTTGCATTCAGAAGCTTTTCAAACTCTTCAATCAGAAAATTTCCATCGTCATCAACAGGTGCCCACCGTATAACGACACCTTTATTCTCGCGTAAATAATTCCAGGGAACGATATTTGAGTGGTGTTCGAGAATTGAAAGGATGATTTCATCCCCTTCCCGAAGTTCGGCGGYGCCGTAAGTCGACGCAACAAGATTTATCGCCTCGGTCGATGATCTCGTAAATATTACTTCACTGGTAGATGAAGCATTCAAATATTTCCGCACCGTCTCCCGAGACGCTTCAAAATTGTCCGTAGCTACATTGGACAGGTAATGCAGCCCCCGGTGTACATTTGCGTATTCTTTTGAATAGACATCGGAAATCGCATCAATAACCATTTGTGGTTTTTGCGCCGATGCTCCGTTATCCAGATAAACCAACGGTTTTCCATAAACAGAACGCGAAAGAATTGGGAAATCCTTCCGAATTCTTTCAACGTCGTAATCAATATTCTGAGTGATGGAAACAGACATGCCGTGTTCCTGTACCGGAGTTTGTATCTAGTTTGTAAGCCAGGCATCAATGGATTTTCTGAGTGAAGCAACAAGTGCTTCATCTTCAAATTCATCAACCAGTTCGGCCAGAAACGCCATCGTTAGAAGTTGCTCGGCATCCTCGCGCGATATCCCGCGTGAAAGAAGATAAAAAAGCTGGTTCTCATCAAGCTGACCGCATGTTGCACCGTGTCCGCACTGAACATCGTCGGCAAAAATTTCCAGCTCGGGTTTGTAACAAAAACGCGCATTGTCGGACAATAACAACGCCTGGCTCATCATTTTTCCGTCAGTTTTCTGAGCAATTTGATGCACATTGATCCGACCCTGAAAAACAC
>JAESRR010000275.1 GCA_016764535.1 Cohaesibacteraceae bacterium
CATTCAATAATGCAACTTTGTCTTCCTTGTAGTCAGTTCCGCCAATCCAGTAATCCTTTGCATCATTATTACCACTGCGCCCGATGGCGATCATGGCGCGCTCACCCAGCGTCTTCTCGATCAGGGCAAGGGTTTCGGGTTCACGCTGGTTTGGCAGATATAATTTGATTTCTGTCTCGCTGATTAAAACAGCAAGAGCATCCTTTCCGTACATTTTTCGAAAGGCAGCATAGTTCTGGATGTAAAGCTGGAACCGCAAACCATACCCTCTGCCCCATGTCAGCAGGCTATCAAGGTTCTGGATTTTGAAATTATTGGCTTCATCGCCAATATAATGCACCAGTGCATGTTTGTTTGGATGACGTTTGATTTCCTGAAACATGCAAAATTGCAAAAACTCCAGTACGGGTCTTTGAGCTTCAAGACGCGATACATCTGGAATGATAAAAATGGTAGTGGGTGTATCGCCCTCTTTCAGCTGCCCAAACCGCACAGTGGTGCGTTTGGTCATCTTGTGGGCTTTGGTGGTGATGTTGTAGCGCTCTACTGCCTGCTGGGCTCCATTGAGGAACGGCCCATAGATTCGGGTATCGTCACCATCCAGTAGATCAACAACACTTGTGGCAAGGCCACGGAAATACTTGATGTAGTTTGATACATCATCTGCATCGTGATTGTCGATCCACGGGGAATCTTCAATAGCCATATTGGAGAATTTTTGTGCCATTACACTTGCTCCAATCGACCACAGGCCCATTTTGCATGGCGCAACAGGCTTTGTTTGTCGTTGAGCATGGCAGCAACATCACCAAGCGTGGCATTATAGCCATCAACCAGAATGCACATCTGAATGGCAAAGCCGATTAGACCGCGGCTACCATTTCTGAAATATTTGTTGCCGTTTTCATCGTCGCTTCCAACGGGTTCAGGATCGAGTTGCTTGCAAATCTCATGCACATCGTCCGTGATATCCTGCAATCCACCGGGACGATTGTAATTGTCAGCGATCAAACACAGGGGATTGTAATAAGCTGTTTCTCCCAGAATATCGGTAAACACTTCCCCGATATTAAGGCAAAAAACGTTCTCGCCACGCTCGCGCAAAACCCGGGCCATGATTGCGGCGTTCTCACCTTTGAAGTCCGGGATAATTTTACTGCCACGAATGGTTAGAATGTTGGGTTGAACCATACCAACGCCCTTGCCGGACCCGGTGGTGCCAATAATCACGGAGTTTGACCCGATGTCGGCGATGATTTCCTTGCCCTTGAATGTTCCCCAGTAGGGACCCCAATCATTTGCAATCAGATCATGGGCAATTTCCTCACGGGACTGCACCCAGTCCGAGGTACCTTTTTGACCCGTCGGGATTTGTGCCGATTTACGATCAAGAACATTACCCAGATACCATAGCCCGTCAGATAGAAATGCAGCACCCGCAACAATCAGGAAACAACAGGCAATCAACGCATAGCCATTGATCACTGCTCCATGCAAAACCGGACCCGTAAATGACAGCGCGTAAAGGCTCCCGCTGCCCAAAAGGACAGCGGGCAATATACGCGTTTGGCTGCGATCACGGTTTTGTTGAGATTGAGCCATTGCCGCCTCACACCTTTTCAAGGTTGAGGACTACAAGCGGATTAATAGTCACCCAGTGACCACCACCCGATGAGGTTCTGCCGCTATTGCCATTATGGGCATCAAGATGAAACGGGATTTCCCAGACACCATCCTGACCATCAAGCCAGATACGGACCGCTCCGGTTACCCCGTTTTGTGCAGCGCCTGAATAGAAATTAACCCGTATTTCAAGATCTCTGGCATCAATCGGTTTGTTGAACTCAACATATTCATAGGATTTGGCATCATCCGTTGAACTGGTCCAGTCCTTGAAGAAACTGCCATAGGCAGATCTTTTGTTGCCGTAATAGAGCGACTTCTTCTCATTATTATAACGTACATAGAGATCCAGATCACAGACACAATCCCAGCGAATGCCGACTTTTTGACGACCCACTGTGTTGAGCGCTGCCATTTCATTCAGTGGTATATCTGTGGCAAGGAAACGCGGTCCCTGGGTCGCAGTCAGGCGAGTTTGCGGCTGCGCATTGTTCGGGTTTACGCCCACAGCAACAGCTACGGGGCTGGAAGATGCGGTCCCCGCTTGTGCCGATGCTGGATGCAACATCACCGGACGTTTTTGTTCCGCGTTCAGCAGGAATTTACGTGACGGAACGCTTTTATTGATGAACCGACGCACACAGCTTGCCAAATCCGGGGTGAAACTGGCAAGACGACCACCCTGTCCTGCTATTGAAAGGGACCAGAATCGTTCGATCTTTTCCTGATATCGGGTATTCCTGTAATCATCCCTGGCAATGCAGAAATGTATGTCGGTGTTTTGAAAGCTGGTGGCGCGATCCGCAACACCATAGGGCGATGTAAAACCATCCACACTCAAATGCCCGTCATTTGGGTAGGCACCCTCACGCATCGAATAATCCGGCTGGCGTGGATCATGATGCAATGCGGAACCATAGAGCAGCACAGTCATCGGCTGATCTGCATAAAAAGCCCGTACATCATCACCAAAGGAACGGAACAAACTGACAAGATCATTGTTCTGATCTGTATTGGAAACATTGCGTTTGGACTTCTGGAACCGGGCAATGGGCCGGAAGTGTTTTTTGAGATGCTGCAGCCGATATTTGGGCTGGCTAAAGCGATTTTGCATTGGAATTGTGATTTCAAACACCAGCTGACGCTTTGAGCCATCATAGACCACAAGATGATCGCCCGGCTTCAGGCTGTGTTTCGCGACCTTACCCATCAATCTACCGAGCGATGACGTGCCGGTTGAATGTAGATCGGATGTGATGATGGCGTAGGCATCAGCTTTTACCGATGCGGTGGATGTAAACAATCCGGCCAGAAGCAGGCAGAACTGCAGTGACTTCTTCAGTAGTAAACTCATAGGTATCTCCATGCTTGAGGGCATCAGGATTTCGGGAATTGATGCGAGAGTTTGACCTGTGCTGCTGCAAGCTTTCCCGCCTCACGGCTACGGCTAAGCTCTGATTGCTTTGCTGTAAGTGCGGCTTTGTATGCAGATACAAAGCTGTTCATCGTGCCGATATAGGCCGTACGATGCCGGGATATGGCTTCAAGCTCGCCAGCCAATGGTTTGATCAGAATATTGTTCTGGGCAATGCTGGCACGTGTGCGTTTGCTATCTGCAGTTTCGCGTATCTCTGTCTTGCGATAGTCGCGATCCTTGCGAAACATCGCAATCTTGATCAGGGCACCGAGCAGAATTTCGCCCCACAGCTGAATGGAGATATGCAGCGAGAATATATCAAAGCCCGGGGGTGCAGATAAATCATCATCCAGCACATCAGCGCTATAGGCCGGGCTGAATGTTACCAGCCATACAATGCTGGTGATGATTGCCAGAACAAAAATCAGGGCAATGTAGTTATTCTTGCCGCGATTGCTGTCAATCCACAGATAGGCCTGCGCCAGCACAAACATGATGGAAATTGGGATGAACGCGAACACATAGGCAATGACCGGATAATCATAAGCCAGTGGAATGCGATCACCCTGCAAAATGATATTGGAGATGGTAACGCCCATCACCAGCATGCCGCCCAAAATTAAAACAGCACAGGCAATAAAATCCCAAATTGATTTGAATGCATTGCTGTATTTGGCTTCCTGTACCGCCACCTCTTCAAAAGATGGCCGTTTGCGGGAAATCCGCGCAATACGATCATTGATACCTTCAAAGAGCGTAATCTGACCCGTCAGATCTCCGGCTCTTTGATCAACCTGTTCCAGATCAACGGGATTGTGTTTTTGAATTTCCGAACGGGCATGGGTTTCAACCATCTGATCGGCATTCTCATTGTCTGCCAAATGGGCGACAAATTTATGATCAACTTCAGGAATGTTGTACGACACAGGATACTTTGCAGCGAGCTGCTCCGGGCTCAATACATCTGGATCATCAATGCCCACCAGACGCTTCGTGCGGTCCAGTTCCCCATCACCAACATGTCCCGCTTCAACCGGAACAAATGGTCGATCTTTTGCAGAAAATCGCTTGTTCATTGCGTTGCCTCATTGCTACCTTTGACCGTTCTAAAATTTGTTCAAAACGTTGATTTGCGGATCGGGTTCGCTAAATGATCCAATGGCCAAAGTGCCTTTGTTGGTACGCGGCAAAATCCGGTATAAAAGCGTCCGTGTTCGGGTAACCGGGTATTCAGATGTGTTGCGGTTAGTCAAAGAGGCTGGAAATATGATGGCTCCAGAAGTCATAAATTGGGACGAGGCGTCTCCCGCAGAGCGAAAATTGCTTCACAGGTATGTTCTTGTACTCAAAAAACGCTTGCAGATTGACTGGATTGAGACGTTTCAGCAGGCCTTTGGTGCGAGAGATAATGTGGGCACTGGTTACGAAGACAATTTGCGCAAGGGGAGAGTTTCTCCCCAAAAAGCCTATAAACTTTTCAATTGGTTGCTCAAAAACGATCCGGTTTTGGCTAGTAATGTCGAGAACGATATACTGGCTGCTCGCTCGGAAATTCGGCCTCAGCAGTGTTTGAGCTGGGACGCGATGATGGCACAGGGAGAGTATTCAGATGTCAGTCTGTTTAAACCTGAAGCTACTTTGGGTATGGCGCAGTTTGCCAGACGAGAAGCGGCTCGGGGGTTGAAACTAAAGTTACTTGAAGAATTCTATTTTGAAATAGAATTGCCATTTGACGGGGTGATGATTGCATTTCGTAATTACAAGAGTGCCTGGTTTCCTCAACTCATCACAGAGGGGTCAAATATATTGGATGTATCGCAAGGCAATCTGGTCATTCCCACAAATGAAGGAGGCATACCTGACCCACTTTGGGAAGAAACAGAGACAGGAAAGCATGGCTTTGCATTTCTGCTGACACAGGAGTTTGATATTGGTGATCGGGGGCCATGGTTAACGACACAAAAGCACGGAATCCCTGCCGAAATGCGAGATCAATTTGCGAGAAGTGTTACGGATAAATCAGGCAAGAACTGGAAACTGTTCCGTATAAACCTACTGTTTGCCCAACCATAAATTCATGACCAACTGATCCATGTCCATTGATCGCAGGACTTGCCATGGACTTTTCGTAATGATTTCAAACGGTCGTGATGTGTATCAATGAGAGACATGTGATCTTCACCAAATGCTGAATCGTCCAGAAAATCGATGTGTTCAAGAGAGTCTCTTAAATCATCGAGCCATTGATCAACGAGGATCATGAGAATATCGGAGTTTATGTTCCAGCGTTCTTTTGTGGCGGTGTATAGCATATTTCGAATATAGCAGGCGCGAACGATAGGATGAGGATGGTCACTGTTGAAATGCAATTTGTACCGAACGCCCCGCATATAGGAAAAGAATGCAAATAACGCGACAATTGTTAGAGCCAGAACTGTTTCAGGTATGTTTTCCTCTGAACCAAAAAGTTCAGCAGTGCGCTTGTTGACTTTGACGTCATCAATCAATTCGGAAACGTAGTTTGACAGCAATTGGCATGCAACGGCATCAGCGTCATATTCCCACACTTGCCGACGTTCTGTATTCGACTTTGATTTTTTTTTGAAGCCAGACATCGAGGCCATTTCGGCAAGACTGCCCGGGCCTTCAAAATGCTTTAGACCTTCGATATGTCCGCAGGCAATGTGACCGACTTCGTGACATATTACAAAAGAAGAGCAGATTTCGGAAAAAACTCCCGCAGCAAATGAACGAATTGCATTCAGCTCTATCTTCCATTCCCTGCGCGCCTCAAAATTGATTGGATCAACGATGAATGGAATAGAATAATGGCTTTCAAGTTTTCCTGATGAATTCAATTTGGGCAAAAAATTCTTATCGGAAAACAGTCCGCAAACAGAATAAGATTGAACATCGGAATAGAACTATCAATTTCGATCAGATAGTGATTGCCATTGTCTCTTGCAAAAGAATTAAACGTATTTCCCGATACAAAGGCAGTCTTGATTTCCTTTTTTCCTGTGCCATAGGCATCATGCATCGCGTCGGCAATTCTTTTGCTTCGTGACAAAATATGCCGATATTCTGATCGAACAGCCTCATCGGTTATCTGGCGATAATCAAAGGGCTCCATAAGGCTAACTCACAAATTTGATCAATTTCAAAATGACACGTCGCATATTCCAGAAAAAATAATTTGAAATGGTGAATAGTTCAAGTCCACTTGAATTTTATTCAACAATACCCAAATTTGCACTCCCACCACCAAAAATGGTAAAATACAGATGCAAACGAAAGCCATTTATTGGGGTGTATATTGGACGATGATAAAAACGATTTTGATCTAATCGAGGCAAATGCCGCTGACAGGCGCAAGGCACAGGATTTTGACGACTACAATCTTGAACTTTCCGGCGCTGAAGTGGGTAGAACACCAAGGTTTCTTGGTGGTTTAAGCGGGTCCCGGATCAAGGAAGAACAAAAGAAAAAAGATCTGGCAAACTTGCAAACAATGCTCGATCTTATGTTGGTGGATGCTGAATATCGTCAACTTTATAATGGCGCGCTGGATAGATTGCGTGAGCTTGAAGACCTGACCGAAAAGGCTTTGATAGATGCACAGCATCAATTGTCAGAGGCCGATATTGCACTCAATGACATTTTGGATCGTGCCGCAAAGATGGATGGTACGCAGGTATTTATGGATGCCAACGGCCTTGTCTGGACCCAGTTTGATCAACGAGTCAAAACATCAGATGCCGAAGCGATTGAATGGATTGGCAATGAGCCCAGCCGGGAAGATTTTCTTGGCGCGCGCGATTATCGTCAACAAATCCAGCAACACATTCATTCACTTCGTACATATCAAACAGATGTCCTTGGTTCAGCCAGAGACAAGCTGGCTGACAGTGATAATCCATTGAGCAAGGAAGAATTACGAGACCTGATTGATGATTTCGATAGTCAACTGGGTGCAACTGCAAAACCGGTTGAACCAGCAATCAATGCACCACAAGCACATCATCAGAATGGTGGGCTTATTGCGGAAATTCCCAAAATCTGACAATCATTTCCTGTATTTGAATGTCCCGCAGTTTTTCTGCAGCATGGCCAAAATGATCAATCGCGGATGATAATTTCCATTGGCCTGCATCGCTTCCAGAATGTCTGACGTGGCTTTATCCTTGTCAGTGAAATACCATTTTTCAAGACATTGTGCATGAGGCTTGTCGTTCTGGCCTGCTATCGCGACAGCTGTTCCAACAGTGGTATCAAGATAAAAATCCCGATTGTCTTTCTGCCAATCCAAAAATTCCGAACTGGTAAATTGTACCGCATACGATGGTATGCAAATGGCAAAAGAAATTGCAATAAACCAGAGAATTCGCAAAGCTTGGAAGTGATACATAAAGGAGGCATTTTGTTACTACAAATACGTAAATAAAAAATGAGAGAAACTGAATACACAAACGATGGAAATCTGCCATTTGCCCAGATCGGGACCACAGACCAATCCACTTTATCATCACGCGTAATAAAGGGCTCCATTTTGTCATCCCCGGATGGAGAAAAAGCATGATGAAATCTGGCCGCAGAATTGCCTATGCCCGCGTTTCAACAAACGCGCAATCAACCGACCAGCAGGCGTTTGAACTTAAACGCGCTGGATATGATGAACTTTATGTAGATGACGGGGTCAGTGCGACGGCGAAGAACCGACCGGGTCTGGAACTTGCCAAACGGGCATTGAAATCAGGTGATGTGTTTGTCGTTTGGGCAATTGATCGTGCATTTCGCTCAACTCTTGAGGCGATCCTGTTTCTTGACGGGTTAATCGAACAGGAGATAGCTTTTCAGTCGCTGACACAGAGTATTGATACCCGCACGCCCGAAGGCCGCAAGTGGTATATCGACACGGCTTCATGGGCTGAATATGAGCGAGCAATTATTAGCCGCAGAACAAAGCTCAAAATGCAGGATGCCAAACGACGTGGTGTACGTTTAGGCAGGCCGCTGGCACTGGATAAAGCCGCCGTACGCCGTGCCCATCGTCAAATCCATTTTCGGCATCGTACGATTTCTGAAGTCGCGTTAAAACTGGATGTATCCGCCAATACATTGCGACGAGCCTTTAAACGATTGGAGCTAATAACATGAAACAAAATGAAACCACTATTGATCTGCTGATTGATGTTCTTACCCTGCTCCATTCCGAAGGATACGGATCATCGCTATACACTATTCAAATCGAGCAAATTGCCGATGGTTTGTATCGGGATTGGGTTGAAGGTAGCTGAGCCAACTGCGGGGACTGATCGTGCTGGTGGCTTTGATGGGGAAGCTTTCGGACCAATTCGACCACGGATACCATGGGTATGATGGCGGTGCCGTTGAACCACATTGCATCAAATACGAACCCGTAAGACTGCCAAAAGTCAGTAATCGCGTTTTACGCAAGTTGTGCGTGGTACTACCACGCAGTTGCTCAACGGTTTCTTGAACCGCCTCGGCAAGGGAAACCCGCTACGCGTTTCCCGTTGCATCCCTTTGGGCTTATTGAGGGACTGTCGATCGCCCCTTAAATTAACCGTTTGTTAATAATTATTGCCAACCGTTGACATGTCCCGTATAAGTTTATTGGGGGACACATCAACTGGTCAAATTCAACCATTGCGACCCCGGTAGAGTAATCGGATGCGACTGCACGTGTTTTTTTGGTGCCAGTGCATCGTGTTGTAATGGAAATTTGTTACTATGCGTTTGCGTGTTTTGTTAAAGAACTTCACCGCCCTTTCCACCTCGTTCAGCCTTCTTACAGCCCAGATGATACCGGCCATGGCGAATGCCTTGCCCGAAGGCGGAAGTGTTGTCGCAGGTAGCGCTGTCATCAGTGCGCCAACCAGCAGTTCACTGCTGATTGATCAATCCTCGACCAACGCCATTATCAACTGGAATGGATTTTCAATCGGGTCTGGCAATAGCGTGCATTTTAACAATGGCAGTGGCGCGACGCTCAACCGCGTTACGGGGTCAACAACCTCAATGCTCGATGGCACGCTGACATCGACCGGCTCGTTGTTCCTGATCAATCAGAACGGCATTATTGTCGGCAAGGACGGCATTATCAAAACCGGCGGTGGCTTTGTTGCTTCAACGCTGGATACCACCAATGAGGATTTCCTCAATGGTGGCGACAATACTTTCACAGGTAATTCTGCTGCAACAATCACCAATCTGGGCAAAGTCACCTCACTGGGTGGCGATGTCGCTTTTATTGCCCATTCGATCACTAATGAAGGTGACATTGAAGCATTGAACGGAACTGTCGGCCTTGCTGTCGGGCGCGAGATATTGTTACGCGACGCGGCTTCATATGATGGCAGGTTTGCTGTCCGCATTGGGTCTGCAACTTCACAGATTCAGGAAAAGGGCACCATCAAAGCCGCTATTGTCGAACTGCGTGCCAATGGTGGCAATATCTACGCCCTTGCGGGTAACCGGGGTGGCACGATCAATGCCACCGGGGCCTCAAAACGAGGTGGCCGGATATTCCTCACTGCAGGCAGCACCGGCACTGTTACAACCCGCAAGAAGATCCGCGCCAGACGCAAGATCACCCGCCGGGTTAATAATGTCTCCAGAACAGTTCGCAAAGGTGGCGACATCTTTATCAATGCCGATGTCGTCTCATTGAACGGCCTTCTTGATGCCTCGGGCACGACCGGTGCCGGTGGCTCGATAGACGTCGGCGCACATAGCAAAATAACTCTTGCAGCTGCGACACTCAATGCCTCTGGTGAAACCGGCGGTGGACGCATTCGTGTTGGTGGCGAATATCAGGGCGGCAAACACCTCACATCTGACGAAGTGCAAAATGTGCAGTCCCTGCTGATTGATCAGGCTTCTGTTTTGCATGCCGATGGAACGGGTAGCGGTGCCAATGGCGGCACAATCATCGCATGGGCAGACAAGGATACGGACTATTTTGGTCTCATCACCGCAATTGGTGATCAGGATGGCGGCTTTGCAGAAATTTCCGGTAAAGTCGATCTGACCTATCATGGCCTCACCAATATGCGTGGCCTGAATGGCGAAAATGGCAGCACATTGCTTGATCCAACCAATTTTCTGATCGATGCAACTACCGCCCCCTTCATAGTCGGTGGGATAGCGGGGGGTAATTTCATAATCCAGACACAGGCTACTGGTACAGATGCCGGTGATATAAATGTCAATTCAGCAATTAACTATTCCGGTAATAACAGCCTGACATTACTGGCGCATCGCAACATTAATGCCAATGCCAGTATCAAGCTAAATGGCGCCGGTGAACTTTCACTTGTTGCAGGGTGGGATGGCACCACGTCTTTTGATGCAGTCACCTATGGAAATGCCGATCTGAAAACACAAACAATTTTTGGCAATAACTCGGGTAGCTTGGTCATCGGAGATGGCAAGCAAACGACTGGAATTACGGTTGGGTCCAAAGATGGCCACACACGTGTCTATACGCATGATCTTGGATTGACAGGAGGCACCACGAAAACAAAAACCTTTGCGCAACTTGGATATACAGCAAGTATTACGGATTTTACGGCAAGTAGCAGTAATATTTCTGTCCGCCTCAAGGGTGGCATTTTGGCTGCAGCAGGGAGATTAAATGGCGCATTTGTTAAGTTGGGCCATAGTGGCTCTACTACTAAAAGTCCGTATTCCGGAGATATACGGATTGAGGCACTGGAAGACATTATATTCTCGGGCGGAACCGGGGGCTATCCAGTAACCTGGGCACAAATCGGTCATGGTGGTGCGCGGTTTGGCAATCACAAGTTGACCGGTAATATATCCATAATTGCGGCCAGGCATATTAAATTCACCGGTGGAACAAGAGCATTGACTTTTTCCCAGCTTGGCCATGGAGGTCACAATGCCAAGGGAACCTATACCGGTGACATTTCTATAAATTCCAGTGGAGATATAAGTTTTACCGGCGGTTTTGGTATATCTCAAGGCCATCTTGGACATGGTGGAGTGCTAAATACTGCAAGTAGAACTGGTAATATTACAATAACCACAACAGGAAATTTGACTTTCAAGGCTGGCTACGGAAATTCAACGTATTCGCAACTGGGACATGGCGGAAATCATTCGACGAAGGATTCGTCTGGTGACATTACTGTTTCTGCCGGAGGCAACATCGATTTCCTCGGTGGCGCTGGTAAAAATACCCTCAGCCTGTTGGGGCATGGGGGCTTTCAGGCCAAGGGCAAGGCTTCAGGAAATGTGACAATATTATCTGCAGTCGATCTCAATATGAAGGCAGGCTCAGGCAGCCTTGCCAATGCCATGCTCGGTCATACTTCCAAAGGCGACCTTTCAGGCAATATTAACGTCAAATTATCCGGAGAGGTCAGCCTGCAGGCGGGTAAAAATGGAAAAGCTCTGCTCGGGCATACCAGGCAGGCTACCGGAACAATTACCAATTCCAGCCTGACGATCGCCGCTACCGGTATCGACCAAACCGCTTTAATTGCCCTAAAGCCAGGAGACCAGAGTTTGCTCGCCAACGATTTGCTGAAGAGTTTGATCGAAAGTGGACATGTCACGATTAAAACCACCCGGACTGGTTTATTGCTTGATGGCCCATTTGTTTACAATTCGGATAAAAACCTGGCGCTGATTACCAGTCATGATTTGATACTCGACGCGAGCGAGACAATTACCAACGCAGGCACAGGCAATATTGCACTTGCAACGAATGCAGGATTTATCAACAATTCCGGCTCCACAACACCATTGATTACCAATGGTCGGTTCCTTGTTTATTCCAAAAACGAGGCGAGTGGAAAGACCG
>JAESRR010000204.1 GCA_016764535.1 Cohaesibacteraceae bacterium
TGCGGAAGTGCAAGTGCAAGGGTTGGTAATAGAAGGGCTTTTAGTGCGGGCCATAACCCGTTTCCCCAACCAGGAAAACCGCCCGATGGCAAGAGACGAAGCTGAATGGCAAAGACCAGAACCAGTAACATTGCAAACCAGAAATTGGGAATTGCGATGCCGAGCTGGGTTACGCCCATTACCGAAAAATCGGTTGCCGAATTCCGCTTTGCTGCAGCCATTATACCTGCGGGCAGTGCAATCAGGGTTGATAGTGCCAAAGCAAGAAATGCCAGGGGCAATGTTACTTTCAGTCGATCCTGGAGTAATTCAAGAACAGGAACAGAATAAGTGTAACTGGTTCCAAAATCTCCCTGCAACATCCCGGTAATCCAGTTAAAAAAGCGTTGGTGAACCGGCAAATTTAATCCAAGTTGAATTCTCAAAGCTTCGAGGGTGTCTGGCTGGGCATTCAAACCCAGAATTAGTTCAGCCGGATCTCCCGGCAGAACTTCCATCATAAAAAAAGTTGCGAATGCCGCGAATATCAGAGTGATAATCAAAGATATAAAACGGCGAAGAGTGAAAAGCACCATGACGATTGAAAATGGCTCGCGCCAGGCGCGAGCCGGTTTTTCTAGTTCTCCCAGTAAACACCCGTCAGGTCATTTGCCTGAACAGGAGCATTAGCCCACATGCCCTTGATTTTGGAATTCCAGACGCCGGTTTTAGCCAGCTGGAACAAAAATCCGTTGACTGCATCGTCCGAGATGATGGTCTGGGCCTGCTGCATTAACGCCGTACGTTTTGCCGGGTTGGCTTCAGCAGCGAGTTTTTTTATCACGTCCTTGAATGCCTGATTGGAATACTGGAAGTAATAGTCATCCCTCGCGTAGATACCAATATCCATTGGCTCTGTATGGGATACGATCGTTAGGTCATAATCTTTTGCCTTGAAAACGTCCTTTATCCAGGGTCCCCATTCAACCGGGATTATTTCCAGATCAATACCAACCTTGCGCAGATCGGATGCGATTATTTCTCCGCCACGCCGTGCGTATGATGGCGGTGGCAATTTGATTGTGGCTTTAAATCCGTCAGGGTATCCAGCTTCTGCCAGCAATTCTTTGGCCCGGGCAGGGTTGTAGGGATATTTATCGGTAAGATCGAGATAGGCGGCGTGATGAGGCGCAAAATGTGTGCCGATCGGGGTACCTTGTCCGAACATCGCACCATCAATAATGGACTGCCTGTTAATCGCATGGGCGAGCGCCTGGCGTACCTTGAGATTATCAAAAGGTGGTTTTTTGTTGTTGGTCGAAAGGATTGTTTCCCCCTCGGTGGATCCGATAGAAACCGTGAAGCGTGGATCTGCCTGCAACTGGGGAATATTTTCAGGTGAACCGAAATTGGCAAATGCGTCAACATCGCCTGCCATCAGGGAAGCAAATGCAGCTGTCGCGTCGGATATGATTTTGAAAGTAGCTTTTTCCAGTTTGACCGGCGTGCCCCAATAGGCGTCGTTGCGAAGAATTTGTACGCTATCGCCTTTAATCCATTTGGAAAATACAAATGGCCCGGTACCGACGGGAGAGGTTTTATTGTTGTCGGCTGATTCCGGTGCAACGATAACTGCATCACCCCAGCCAAGGTTGAAAAGCAGACTTCCCGTTGGGCGTTTTAATGTAATTTTGACAGTTGTAGCATCGACAGCTTCGACAGAAGCAATAGGTTCAAATAGTGCTTTTTGAGCATTGGTAGAATCGTCTGCCATGGCCCGATTGATGGAGAAGGCAACATCTCCGGCTTCAAAGGATGTGCCATCATGAAATTTAACGCCGGAATTTAACGTAAATACATAGACCAAACCGTCATCGGAAATGGTCCAGTTTTTGGCGAGAGCCGGTTGCACAGCTCCATTTTGATCAATGCGCGTCAGACCTTCAAAGATATTGGCGTACACAATTTCATCAATTGAGGCGGCGGCACCTGCAGTGGGATCCAGATGGGTTGGTTCCAGTGCGACACCAAGTATGATATCGGTGCGTTCAGCCATGACGGGTGTAGCGCCCAACAAGCTGATTGCTGCGACCGAGGCCGCGAGTGTTAATTTCCGTAACATGTTTCTCTCCCTGAATTCCCGCGTGAATACTTAGTCTCTTTGCCCCTTGGTGAAGAGGGTGTGAATGGCTGAAGCCATAACTTTTGCTGAATCGAGCATGTCGTCGATACCGACATATTCGTCCGGCTGGTGTGCCAGGTCCAGTATTCCCGGGCCGTAGGCGATACAGTCTTTTAAATGTCCGATGCGATCAATGTGCTTCTGATCATAGGTCCCGGGTGAAATAACATAGCTGGCTTCTTGCCCGAGAACCTCTTCAATCCCGGAACTAACAGCCTGTACCACTGGAGCTGATTTGTCCGTCATGCAAGGCTGGACCTCAAACATGTCTTTGATTTGATAGGAAAAATCATCTCGTTTGTCAGTGAGATCATTGAGAATTTTGTAGACTTCCTCTTTCACATCGTCGAGTTTTTCTTCTATCAGAAAACGCCTGTCAATGATCATGCGGGCAGAGTCAGGCACACAGGGTGCAGGGAAACCGGTGATATCTTCCGACTGTCCGCCATGAACTGAATTGATATTCATTGTGGATTGTTTTGCACCCTCAGGCACCACAGGCATATCCGTGCGCTTTTTTGCAAGCGCCGGAAAAAGGTCTTTTTCAAATGCACTCATCACTGCGCCCATGTGGCGCACGGCGCAATCTCCAAGGAAGGGCATCGATCCATGGGCCATTTTACCCTGTGTTTCTATTTCGGCCCACCAGACGCCGCGATGTCCAAGGCATATTCTGTCCTTGTTGAGCGGTTCGGGTATAATCACGTGATCGACACGGGGCGCTGAAAAATATCCTTTTTGAGCAAGATAGGCGACACCGCCATAGCCGCCGGATTCCTCATCGACCGTACCGGATATTTCCAGTGTGCCGGCAAAATCCGGGAATGCTTCAATATAGGCTTCCACAGCGATTATCGAAGCGGCAAGGCCACCCTTCATGTCGCAGGTCCCACGGCCATATATTTTACGATCGAGGATCTCCCCCCCAAACGGATCAAATGTCCAGCCCTGACCAACTTCCACGACATCAATATGGGAATTGAAATGAATGCACGGACCTGGCCGAAGACCTTCACGCCTGGCAATTATATTGATACGTGGGAATGTGTCTGTGTCGCCGGGTGTTCCCGTTGCCCGGACATACTCGATGGAGAAGTTGCGCGCCTTGAGCCGGTTTCCAAGGTATTCTGCGCAATCTTTGTAAAACTCGCCTGGCGGATTGATCGTTGGAATGCGTACAAGATCCTGCGTCAATTTGACGAGGTCATCTTCCTTGCTTTCAATACGGTTCATCAGGGAACCAGACATGCTTAATTTCTCCCGGCGTGTGGTACCAGTCTGGATTGATTTGTTGGATACGTCGAGTCAGATTTAAGTGGGAAAACACGGAAACACCGGTCATTACCAGCGTTGGCTCTGGGAAATCAGGTTTCCCCTTGGTCAAGATAACCGATTATTCGTTTCATGATGTCAATGCTTGATCCGTGAACGATTTCAATTTCAAATCCTTTGGCAAGGCATTCAAAAGTACTGTCATGGAAAGGCAATAGGAAGTGTCGTAAATCGTCATACATGCCCGGAAAGAAATCATAATGTCCTTTATTCATTTCTATATGAGTTTGTTTCCAGGAAGAGTTAGTGACTTCAAAATTGCCAAACGGACCAAACCCTCTTTCTGCAAGTGGATGTCTATGTGCTACATATTCGCCTCCGCTGCCAAACATGTGCTGGTAACAGCGTACCCATTTAACAATGGCTGTGAGTCGTTCAGTGTGACTATCAATTTGAGTGGTATATGAACCATCCCACTCAGGAGGCGTGTCGTTTAATTGGTAATAAAGCACTACCTCATGTTCAGTCGAAATAATTCCCGGCAAAGGTGCTCCCGTGCTACTGGCTGGAAAATCCGCCAACCTAATACATAGATCATCCGGGCCTATTGCATACATCCAACTAACCTCATGTCCGTCTTGTCAGAAAGCTAATAAAAAACAGACAAAGTGCAGCGAGTACAATTGATGGACCGGCAGGCGTATCGAATGTCAACGCGCCCCACAATCCAAGTGCAACACTGACAATTCCGATGGCACTTGCAACAAATGCCATGGCTTCCGGTGTACGCGATATTTGCCTCGCCGTCGCGGCCGGAATGATCAAAAGAGATGTAATCAACAATACTCCGATTAACTTCATGGCCAACGCAATCACAACTGCAATCAATAGAATGATAATCAGATCGGCCCGGGAAACGTTGATGCCTTCTGCTGCTGCAATATCCCGACTAACGGTTGCCGCAAGGCAATCTCTCCAGACCACAATGATAATTGCCAAAAGGCAGACTGCCATTCCCCAGATAAGAGCAATATCAAAACCGGAAACAGCGAGTATGTCGCCAAAAAGGTAGCTTAACAGGTCAATACGGATCCATGTCATGAATGCGATTGCAACAAGCCCCAAAGACAGTGAGCCGTGGGATAGAATACCAAGCAAGGTATCACCGGGCAAACGGTTGCCGCGCTGCATTAGAAACAAAATCAGGGCAATTGTTACAACGACTGCAAATGCGCCAGCGATGGGCCAGGTTCCAAACGCCAGTCCCAATGCAACGCCCAGCAGTGCAGCATGTGCGAGTGTATCTCCGAAATATGCCATACGGCGCCAGACCACAAAGCAACCGAGCGGACCCGATATGATTGCGATGCCGGTGCCAGCCAACAGTGCCCGGAAAAGGAAATCATCCATCAATGCCGATGCTCCGATCCGGTATTATGATGATCATGATCGCAATTCTCATGCGAGTGGTGATGTGTATAAAATGCCACGGTTTCATGAGATCGTGGCCCAAAAAGTTCAGCATATGCAGGGTTCTGGGCGACGTCTGACGGCTTGCCTTCACAACAGACATGACCATTGAGGCATATCACACGATTGCTGGCACGCATAACGATATGAAGATCGTGGGATATCAGAATAATTCCACAATTTCGTTTTGAACGAATATTCTCGATCAATTCATAAATGGCCTGCTCACCCTGAAAATCAACGCCCTGAACGGGTTCATCGAGCACCAGCAGTTCCGGTTTACGCAACAGGGCCCTCGCTAAAAGGACTCGTTGAAGTTCTCCACCTGACAACGCTTGAACCCTGCGGTCAATTAAATGGTCGGCCCCTGTCTCGGTCAAAACTTTTAAAATATCGGTTAGCGGGRCCTTTTGAGTAAGCGTCATCAAACGCCGGACAGCTAATGGCAATGTCTGATCGATGTTCAGTTTCTGCGGTACGTATCCGACCCTTAAAGCTGTTTTTCGAGTTACCGTCCCGCTATCAGGTTTCCGAATTCCAAGCAGGGTTTTAACAAGGGTAGATTTGCCACCACCGTTTGGGCCGATTATCGTTATAATCTCGCCTTGTTGAACGCTCAGCGAAACATCGCGCAAAATCGGTAATTTGTTTTCGGATACACAAATTTTGTCCGCAATAACCAGAGGCTGGCCAGTGACTTCGGTTTTGGTTGGCGACACTTGCATGTTTGTCTCGCTTGCATTTGGACCAGCAAGCTATAAGGGGCGGCAGAATGGATTGCAACATGGTTGCGAACGACAAGCGCCCCTTATTTGTTTTCASCCGATTAAACGTCGAATTTCACACCYTGTGCCAAAGGRAGCTCGCGTGAATAATTMACWGTATTGGTTGCACGACGCATATATGYTTTCCAGGCATCRGAGCCAGAYTCCCGACCGCCTCCSGTTTCTTTTTCACCGCCAAAGGCACCGCCAATTTCAGCTCCGGATGGGCCTATATTGACGTTTGCAATTCCGCAATCTGATCCGGCTGCACTGAGGAAGTATTCAGCTTCACGTAAATCGGTTGTGAAGATACAGGACGACAGGCCTTGCGGGACGTCGTTTTGCAAAGCAATGGCACCATCAAGTTCGTCATAGGTCAATACATAAAGGATGGGTGCGAATGTCTCATCACAAACAATTTGAGATTGATTTGGCATGATGGCGATAGCCGGTTCAACATAATTGCCGGATTCATGCCCGGTAACTGAAACCGATTTACCGCCGAATACGTTGCCACCCTGTTGTTTTGCAGCTTCAAGAGCTGTGCTCATAGCATCACACGCGGCAGGATCAATGAGCGGACCAACAAGTGTTCCATCATCCAGTGGTGACCCAACAGGAAGTGTCGCATATGCTTTTTTCAGGCGTTCAATGAGGTCTGTTGAAATGCTTTTATGGACAATTATACGACGCAGGGAAGTGCAACGCTGACCGGCAGTGCCGACAGCCGAGAAACAAATGGCACGTACAGCCATATCAAGATCAGCACTTGGCGCAACGATCATGGCGTTGTTGCCGCCAAGTTCCAGAATGCATTTACCGAAACGTGCTGCAACACGCGGTCCGACGGCCCGTCCCATACGTGTTGATCCGGTGGCGGAAATGACAGGAACATTTGGACTGTCAACCAGAGCTTCACCAATCTCCGGACCACCATTGATAAGAGCATGTAGCCCTTCGGGCGCATCGCCAAAACGCTTCAACGCTTTTTTGAAAATGGCTTCGCAAGCCAGAGCCGTGAGCGGGGTTTTTTCCGATGGTTTCCAGATAACGGGATTGCCGCAAACAAGCGCAAGGGCGGCATTCCATGACCAGACAGCCACAGGAAAGTTAAAAGCCGAAATAATGCCGCATGTTCCGGTGGGATGCCATTGTTCCATCATCCTGTGGCCAGGTCGTTCCGAGGCAATTGTCAAACCATAGAGTTGGCGRGACAGGCCGACAGCGAAATCGCAAATGTCGATCATCTCCTGCACTTCACCCAGCCCTTCGGAAAGAACCTTGCCGCATTCAATTGTAACGAGCCGGCCCAGCGTGTCTTTGTGATTGCGGAGCTCTTCACCGAGCAATCGAACAAGTTCTCCACGCCGCGGTGCTGGAACTATTCGCCATTTCAAAAATGCGGAATGTGCTTCCGTAATTTTGGTTGCGACGGTTTCGGCAGTGTCCGGCGTTATATGACCAATCGTCGAATTATCAATGGGCGTGCAAATCTCAATGCCCGTATCTGAAAGCGACGCTGGATCGATACCAAGTGATGCAAGTAAATTTCTGGTTTCATCTGCAAATCTGGTGGTCATTCCATTCTCCTGTGATCATGCAGCATTCGGCAATGCCAATAATGGAATGCATGGACAATTTTGAGTGTTCATTGCGTGCTAAATCAGGYGATGGCAAGAGCACGTTCTTGTTGTSATCATAACTATAAATCATGACRAATGTCCTGTTGATTTCTGGTAAACAAGYTAATTRGAACAATYGGTTAGCAATTTTGTCAATGGTCCCGGCAAATTGACGRAATATCAAWTAWYCCTGACAATTCACCGGRCRCCGCCGGTGAATGCGTRGTYCCTGGCAAGAGACATTTTCCTGGCTACTGAAATGGTMGKYCRCCCTGGAAAGAGYGTAATATTCTGGAAAATTTTGACTAACTGCATTATCAAGGTTGGAAAACCCGATCGTCGATCGATATTGATAACTGAGATTGGGCACGAAAAGTTGAAAATCAAACAGTGGACCCACCTATGCAGCAAATGCTTGATGATCTGGATCGCCGGCTTGTTCGCCTGTTACAGATGGATGCAAGAGAATCTACGTCGTCTTTGGCACGTAAGCTCAAAGTCGCACGTTCTACAGTGCATGAGCGTATTGAACGCTTGAAACGAGACAGGGTGATTTCGGGATTCTCGGTTGTTTTGGCCAATGATCCAAACGAACCAGGCAGCCGTGCTATCGTCTTTGTCGAAATTGAACCACGTGCCCAGAATTCAATTGTTGAAGAACTTGAGAGCTATCCGGAAATAACCACGTGTTATGCGGTGAATGGAGCGTTTGATCTGGCGCTGATCGTAGAAGCCCCACAGCTTGAGGATATTGACGCAATTCTGGATGAGGTAGCAGCAATTCGCGGCGTTATTCGAACAGTTACAAACGTGGTGCTGGCGCGTAAATTTGATCGTCGGCAAAAACAGGGCTCGAGCGAACCCGTTTCTGCCAATTAATAAAAAATATTACTTGCCTGCTCGAAAATCGTCCAGGGTTTTGCCTGGAGTGAGGGCCTGCGGATCAATCTGAATTTCTATCAGCGCCGGTCCATTATGGTCGATCATACGCTGAAATGCTTTTGCGAATTGATCTGTTTTTGTAACAAGTTCAGCATGCCCGCCCATAGCGCAAGCCATGCCCACAAAATCTGGATTAACAATATCGGTGCCGGAAACTCTTGATGGATAATCCCGCTCCTGATGCATACGAATTGTGCCATACATGCCATTGTTTACAATAATGACTTTGATGTTAGATCCATGCTGGACCGCAGTTGAGAATTCCTGACAGGTCATTTGAAAACACCCGTCCCCGGCAAAGCAGATAACAGTACGGTCCGGATTTTCAAGGCCAGCGGCAACAGCGGCCGGCAATCCATATCCCATTGATCCAGAAGTTGGTGCCAGTTGGGTTCGATAGCCACGAAAGCGCAGGAACCTTTGGTGCCAGATTGCATAATTTCCGGCACCGTTTGTGATAACAACATCATCGGGAGTGTTCGCATCGATATATTTGATAATTTCACCCATCTGCACATCACCAGGCGATGTGATTACAGTGGTGTTAAAAGCTTCAAAATTCTTGCGGGCGGATATTACATGGTCGGAATCAATATCCTTACGAATTAAGCCTAGCGAAGCAAACGCCTGCATTGCGGTTTCATGATTGCAGGCAATAGCAAGATCGGGTTGGTAAACATGGCCAGGTTCTTCGGGGGCCGCATGAACATGGATGAGTTTTTGTGAAGGGATTGGACTTTCGATCAGGCTATATCCGCTAGTGGTCATTTCACCAAGGCGTGCACCCACAACAATCAGGCAGTCACTTTCCTTGATTTTGGCAGCGAGGCCGGGATCGATACCAATACCAACATGTCCGGCATAATTTGGGTGATCGTTGTTTATATAATCCTGACACCTGAAAGAGACGCCAACCGGAATACCGTTATTTTGTGCAAAATCCTGTGCAGCGTCACAGGCAGCAATTGACCAGCCGCCCCCACCAACAATCAGAAATGGTTTTTTTGCAGCGCTTACCAAATCCCTGAACTGATCAAGAGCTTGCGAAGACGGCGCGCTATGGGCGCGATCTATGTATCCGGGCAGCTGGTCTGGAACCTGCACTTCATCACAAAGCATGTCTTCAGGCAGCGCCAGAACCACCGGACCAGGGCGGCCGGATAGAGCGACCCGATAGGCTCGTGCAATATATTCAGGAATACGGGCTGCGTCATCAATTTGCGCGACCCATTTGGCCATTTGCCCGAACATGCGACGATAGTCAATTTCCTGGAAAGCCTCCCTGTCAACCTGATTGCGCGCAACCTGTCCAATGAAGAGAATCATCGGTGTGGAATCCTGGAAAGCAACATGCACCCCGGCGCTGGCATTTGTCGCGCCTGGCCCTCTTGTGACCATACATATTCCTGGACGACCGGTAAGCTTGCCATAGGCGTCGGCCATCATGGCAGCCCCACCTTCCTGGCGAGCGACCTTGAACTCAAGAGAATTGTGTCCGTGCAGGGCATCAAGAACAGCCAGGTAGCTTTCGCCGGGAATGCCAAATATATGTTTGGCTTTCTGGATAGCCAGGCATTCGACGAGCAACTCAGCACCGGTTTTTGTGGTCATTCCGAAGTCCCTTGAATTGTGATGGTGCCGGATTGGGCAAGTTGTTGGATGTCTTCGTCAGATTTGTTGAGTACAGAACGTAATACATCTTCTGTGTGTTCCCCGAGTCCGGGTGGAGCACTTCGATATGACGGAGGTGTTTTGGACAACCGGATTGGACTTGCAACGCCTGGTATCATACTACCGTCACTTCGTGGCGTTTTTATATGAATGTTTCGAGATTTGACTTGTTCATCATCAAAAACCTTGTCGAGGGAATTGATCGGGCCGCATGGAACTCCGGCAGACGAGAGATTTTCCATCCACCAGTCAAGGGATTTGTTTGATACAATATCTATAAGTATCGGAACAAGAACATCCCGGTTCAGGACGCGTTTGGTATTGGTTGCATATTGTGGATCCAGCGCCAAATGTTCACAGTTGGCGATTGTACAAAATTTTCCAAACTGGCCATCATTGCCGATCGCAATAATTATATGGCCATCGGTGGTTTCAAATGTTTGATAAGGCACAATGCTTGGGTGAGCATTGCCGCTGAGTGTTGGAGCGTTTCCGGTGAGCAAATAACCGCTGGACTGATTGGCCAGACCGGCAATTGTTGAATCCAGCAGGGCCATATCCAGATATTGCCCTTCACCTGTTTGGTTGCGATGATTAAGTGCGGCTAATATACCTACACTTGCATATAATCCGGTCAGCAAATCCGACATGGCGACACCAACTTTGACAGGGCCGGTTTCCGGGATGCCGGTTACGCTCATCAAGCCACCCATTCCCTGGATCATAAAGTCATAACCTGCACGGCTCGCATATGGCCCGGTCTGTCCAAATCCTGTGATCGAACAATAGATCAAATCCGGTTTGACCGCACATAAACCATTGTAGTCCAAACCGTATTTTTTAAGGCCGCCGACTTTATAATTTTCGATTACGATGTCACTCGCAGCCACAAGTTCTCGAATGAGCTGTTGGCCGCTGGTCGTGGTAATGTCGACAGTTACAGAGCGTTTGTTCCGGTTGGTGCAACAAAAATACGYTGCATCATTTGAATCGGTACCATCGGGATTCTTCACATAGGGAGGACCCCAATGGCGGGTATCATCACCGGAACCCGGGCGTTCAATCTTGATAACATCCGCGCCCAGATCACCCAGTGTTTGCCCGACCCACGGGCCTGCCAGCACGCGGCTCATATCCAGAACTCGAATTCCCGATAATGCACCGGTCATAACAGTGATTCTCCAACTGTTTCTGCTCCCGGCAGTGATTGTGCCGGAAAACAGATTTATTGCCCAAATGCGGAATGATCGCCTAGAAAAACGCCTGTAAACCGGTTTGCGCCCGGCCGAGGATCAGAGCATGCACATCATGGGTGCCTTCATATGTATTGACGGTTTCAAGATTGACCAYGTGGCGGATGACATGAAATTCATCAGAGATACCATTGGCACCGTGCATATCCCGGGCCATACGCGCAATATCCAGCGCCTTGCCACAATTGTTCCGTTTGATCAGAGATATATTTTCAACGGCACAGGTACCTTCATCGAGCATCCGGCCAATGCGCAGGACAGCCTGAAGTCCGAGTGTAATTTCTGTCATCATGTCAGCCAGCTTCAGCTGAATGAGCTGTGTCTGTGCCAGAGGGCGGCCAAACTGGGTACGATCGAGAGTATATTGACGTGCTGCATGCCAGCAAAATTCTGCAGCACCCATTACGCCCCATGCGATTCCGAACCGGGCCTTATTAAGACAGCCAAACGGGCCTTTTAAACCCTGTGCGTTTGGTAAGAGTGCGTCATCGGGGATGAATGCATTATCAAGGACAATCTCGCCGGTGATTGAGGCGCGCAGGCTGAGCTTACCGCCGATTTTCGGCGTGCTCAGCCCCTGGGTGCCCTTTTCCAGCACGAAGCCTTTGATCTTGCCGCCATGGGCGTCAGACTTGGCCCAAATCACAAATACATCGGCGATCGGGCTGTTGGATATCCACATTTTAGCGCCGTTCAGCACATAGCCGCCGTCTACTTGC
>JAESRR010000205.1 GCA_016764535.1 Cohaesibacteraceae bacterium
TGCTTGGATCTTTGACAAAAGGTAAAGACGCACAAAAAGAACGGTTTCAGAAAATACGTAACTCGGGCCCAAAAGATGGTGCCGCAGCGGATTTGTTGATCACCAAAACCCGGCGCCGGGACGTGGAAGCTGTTGTAAAAAAACTGGAAAATGACCAAAAAAACGCAGACAAAGCGGCCAAAAAACTGACCCTGGATACAATTATTGAACAAGCTGGCATGGCGATCAGCATCAAACAATTTTATATCGGCAGCGCAGGAGCCGGTGTTGTTCTGTTTGTTCTTGGGTATTTTCTTGAGTTTGGATTTCCGGTTGCAGCAGGCTTCGGGTTTGTCGGTGCGCTGGGATTACCCAGGTTCTGGATCAATAAAGAACGCACGAAACGGCTGGAGAAATTTCAGGCAGAATTACCAACAGCCATGGATATCATTGTGCGCGGTATCAAGGCCGGTTTACCGCTGAATGATTGTTTGCATCTTGTTGCAACTGAATGTGCGGAGCCGCTGAAAACTGAATTCCAGAAAATTATTGATCGACAGGCTGCGGGTGTGCCGCTCAGTCAGGCAATCCCGGAACTTTATCGGCGTATTCCGATTTCTGAAGTGAATTTCTTTGCGATTGTGATCGCTATTCAACAACAGGCGGGTGGCAACCTTTCCGAAGCACTCGGCAATCTTTCCGGTGTTTTGCGGGCGCGTAAAGCCATGAAGGGCAAGATCGCCTCGATGACCCAGGAAGTTAAAGTTTCTACATATATCATTGGTGCCATGCCTTTGGTGATCGTTGCTCTGACTTACGTCTCCAGCCCGGACTACATCATGGTGTTGTTTACTACCGACACCGGGCACCTGATCCTTGGAGTTGCAGGAACGTGGATGGGCATCGGTCTTTTTGTCATGAAAAAAATGACCAAATTTGAAATCTAGAGGCGTGTAAAATGCTTGAACAACTTCTCCAGGTCCAGACATTGATTGCACTACTTACTGCGGTGGCGGTTTTTGCAACTGTCATGTCGCTGGCTATTCCCTATTTTTCCAAGGACCAGCTGGGTTCGCGCATGAAGTCTGTGGCGCTGGAGCGGGAAAAAATTCGCGCCCGTGAACGAGCCCGCCTGAATGCCAAGGGCGAACGTATATCTTTACGCTCCGAGCCCAAAGCCTTCATGAATGACATCCTTGAAAAATTGAATATGAAGGATGCGTTCAGCAATCAGGAAACAAAAAATCAATTAAAACAGGCAGGTTTTCGGAATGAATCTGCACTTGTAGCATTCACTTTTGCCCGGACATTTGGGCCACTGGCTTTCCTGATCATTGTTGGGCTGTATGTCTTTGTGATTATTGATCTTGATAAACCGCTCTATTTTAAAATGATGATCGTCGTAGGTGGCGCATATGCGGGGTATTATGCGCCAAATATGTATCTGCGAAAYATTACCGAGAARCGGCARAAATCGATCACRCGWGCCTGGCCAGATGCGCTGGATTTACTCCTKATTTGTGTTGAATCKGGYATGTCGATTGAAGCTTCCTTCCGCAAGGTGTCGGAAGAAATCGGTACGGCGTCGGTTGAGCTTGCCGAGGAAATGACATTAACAACYGCCGAAATGTCCTATYTRCAGGACAGGCGATCGGCGTTYGARAAYCTKGCMWTGCGTACTGGTCTGGATGGTGTGCGGGCGGTCACGACKGCGCTTATTCAGGCAGAGAAATATGGAACGCCGGTTGGCAGTGCSTTGCGCACAATGTCRGAAGAAAATCGAACCTTGCGGATGCAGGCAGCCGAGAARAARGCCGCGGCRYTKCCTCCMCTTYTGACGGTGCCGATGATCCTGTTTTTCCTGCCAGTAATTTTTGCAATTATTCTTGGCCCTGCGGGGATTCAGGTATCCGCACAAATGGGTTAGGTAGTTGATTTGRAACACCAAAAATTGACCAAGTCTTCCTCAATTCAATGATTTCCTAAAAGGCAGGAAATCCGAATTCGGCATCAGTATTTCAATTCTTTTGTTCATTGAAAATGGCGCAAACGAAGTATTGAATGGCTTTCGCCAGTTTCTAACTGCTTTTTTTGTTTTTCAATTTGTTCCAGTTATCGCGCTGTGCCAGCATGTTGCGCAAATAGACCATGTTTGCTTTTGCTTCCTGAGGCGACAATTCCATTGTTGCGATACGYTCSGCTTCGCTGRATTTACCCTGTAGACCCAGAACAAGRGCCAGATTTTGCCTGACACGGCTGCCCGCCCTGGGGTGYTGWGCKGCCTGTCGYAGATAAKTTTCGGCCTGGGTMAGRTCRTTGGTCAARAYAAAWGAYATGCCGAAATTATTCAGCACACTTGGCTCGCCCTTTGAAACCTGTAAGGCGAGTAAATACAGGCTGCGTGATTGCTGGTGTCTTCCAAGTTGGTCCAGGATTGCGCCTTCAGCCGAAAGCAATTTCCAGTCGGGGCGTTCGGCCGTTTGCGTTTGTCGGATAACCCTCAATGCCTGTTCCAGTTGGCCTGCCGCCGCCAGCGATTTTCCAAATTCAGACTGAATGGTACGATCTTTTGGATGAGCAATCGCAACATTACGAAGTACGGCCACCGATTGATCCGTGCGACCTGAAAGCCGCAGTGCAACACCGTAGCTCAGGGCAATAGATCTGTTTTTGGGCGATTTGGCGTATCGTTGATCCAGATCACTGAGAACACTTCCCAATTCTGCGGACGACAATTGAACCAGTGATTTTCCACCATTCGTGCTGATCGAGGATCGTTTTGTTGATTTGCATCCAGATACAACCAAAGCAAGGGCCAATGCCAGTGCGGTATATTTGACAGCTTTACCAGCGAGAATAAATTTTTGTGACTGCATCATGAAACCGGCCTTCAAAATCGAACAATGCGTCAGGGTGGTTTTGTTTGAAGATTACGCATTGACGCTTACTTAAGAAATATTCTGTTAACCCTAATGCTTGGTTAATTCGATCAATTTGAACATATGTCCTCACGTCTTGATTGTGTTGTTGGAACCGGCAGGTTAAATTCAACAAAATTATCTGATGCATGTATCTTTGAGGTGCAGGCAAGTACCTCCTCCAGAATTTATGCGGCTTCTTTGACAGGAAAATTATGAAAACAACTCTTCTTAGGGAACTTCCGGAAAGTGGTTCAATTCCGGTGTACTTTGCCGATCCGGATAATCTTGAAACCCTTTCGCCGGAATTGCCGGCATTAAGCGCAAACTGGATTGTTGCAAACGGTTTTGAAGCCGGTGCAGGAGAGATATGCCTGGTTCCAGATGTGGACGGTAACCTTGCCATTGTTCTGTTTGGACTTGGGTATCCAAATTCTGCAAAACGCACACCTTTTTTGCCGGGCCTGCTACCGGGTTTGTTGCCATCTGGTACATATCATTTTGCCAATGCTCCCGATGACGGACCTTTGGCTGCACTGGCTTTCGGGCTGGGATCCTATGCCTATTCCAAATACAAAAGCGATCCTGGCAAAACCGGGGTTGCGCTTGTGGTCAATAGCGAACTGGATTGGGACGAGATTATCTGCCTGGCAGAGGGTGTTACGCTCGCAAGGGATCTCATCAATACGCCGTCCAATGACATGGGCCCTCAGGAACTGGCGGAAGTTGCTGAAGAACTAGTCAATGCACATGGCGGCACAATCAAAATCATCCTTGGCGATGAATTGCTGGAACAAAACTTTCCGATGATCCATGCCGTGGGGCGGGCAAGCACCCGCACCCCGCGTTTGATTGACATGCACTGGGGTGATGAGAACGCACCCAAAATAACACTTGTTGGCAAGGGCGTTTGTTTTGATACCGGAGGGCTGGATATCAAGCCTGCTGCCGGAATGCTGATCATGAAAAAGGACATGGGTGGTGCTGCAAATGTACTCGGTCTTGCATCGATGATCATGAGTGCCGGATTGAACATTCGATTACGCGTTCTGGTTCCTTCGGTTGAAAATTCAATTAGTGGCAATGCTTTTCGGCCGGGTGATATTCTTGAAAGCCGCAAGGGGATATCGGTTGAAATTGGTAATACCGATGCCGAGGGACGTCTCGTGCTTGCCGATGCCCTTACACTTGCGGGAGAAGAAAAGCCCGAACTGGTTATTGATATGGCGACGTTAACCGGCGCTGCCCGTGTCGCGCTTGGTCCTGATCTATCTCCGGCATATTCCGATGATACCGAATTGATGGGAGAAATTCTTGCAGCTTCCGACGATACGTTTGATCCGATCTGGCACATGCCGCTGTGGCGCGGTTATGAAGAGGATTTGTCTTCCGGGATCGCCGATATCAACCACATAAGTTCAGGTGGATTTGCCGGATCTGTAACCGCTGCCCTGTTTTTGAAGCGTTTTGCGGAGGGTGCTAAAAGCTGGGTGCATTTTGATATTTACGGCTGGACGCCCAAGCCCAAACCAGCACGGCCCACAGGTGGTGAAGGCCAGGCTATACGTGCGTTATTTGAAGTCTTGAAAAGGCGTTACGGAAAAAATAGCCAGTAGTTGGCGGGAATTAATAACGGTTCCGAAACATATCCTTGTCTGATATGGTATTGCTTCAGGTCTGTTGTTAGTTGAAAAGAGTGCTTATGGAACTGGATTTACGCCCAAGCCAGGCATTGTCACTTTGGCATGATGTAACCCTTGATCTGGTGCGGGATGGTGAGGCTGACCTGTCGGCGCGTCAACTGGTTATTCTATTAACAGTTTACCTCCAGCCACCTCCGCACACAGTGCGCGGGCTTGCAAAAAAACTGGAAGTAACAAAGCCTGCGATTACCCGGGCTCTCGATAGTCTTGGAAAAATCAAACTTCTGGATCGCAAACGAGATCCGGCGGATCGTCGTAATGTTATCATAATGCGAACTGTTGAGGGGTCTTTATATCTTGAAAGACTTGGAGATATGATTGTTGACCGGGCTAAATCCCTGCCACGTTAGGACAAAATTTGTCGGACAGACCACTGGATAAACGGCTCAATTTTTTTGGCCCGAACCTCGCTGATGTCAGGCTAAAGGGCCAGGTTGAGGCATCCCGTTTTGTAGAAGGGCGGTTGATGCAAATCGCTGTACCGCTTGCAGGTCTTCACAATGCGCCACGTCCCGATGCCGGTCTGGATACCCAGGTTCTTATGGGTGAACGAGTGCGTGTGTTTGAAGATCTTGATGAAGGCTATTGCCTGGTACAGCTCGAAGCATGTGGTTACATCGGATTTGTGCCGTCCCATGCGCTTGGCCAGATAGCGGAAATAACGCACAGGGTTTCCGCGCTTCGCAGCTTTGTCTATCCAGGGTCTGATTTACGGTTGCCTCCGGAGCATTTTTTGTCGCTTGGTTGTGCGATTTCACTGGGTGCGGAAAAAATCACCCGGGATACACCCTATCGACAAATGATAGATAGATCGGGCTGGATTTTTGCCGGACATGCGGAGCCGGTCAATCAGACGAACGTTGATGATTATGTGACAGTTGCCGAAATGTTTTTGGAGACTCCATATTTATGGGGCGGGAAATCCTCCCTTGGGATTGATTGCTCCGGACTGGTGCAGCTTGCGGCAAAGATCTCTGGCCAGGGTGTTTTGCGGGATACAGACATGCAGGCAGAGAGTGCGGGTGCATTTTTGTCCAAAGGTGCAGAACTACCGAAATTGCAACGTGGAGATTTGATATTCTGGCGCGGCCATGTGGGTATCATGACTGATGCGAAGACACTTCTTCATGCCAGCGGTCATCACATGGCTGTGGTGAAAGAACCCTTGAAGGGTGCGATTGAGCGGATCGCCAAAAATGAGTTCGGAGCAGTAACCGGAACGAGGCGGCTGGCATTGTGTGCCTGAGGTCTGGCATGTTTATTAGATGTATCCTGCAATTGCCCACCAACTCTCTACTGTCCGACATGCTGATTGTATTCTGGTGATGGATGAGGGGCAGATTGCGGAAAAAGGCACCCACACAGAACTCATCGCGCTAAACGGCATTTATGCCGGGTTGAGCCGTATGGCGGAGAACGAATGATGCTGCGTAAGACAGCATTACAAAAGGATATCTTCAATTGAGAACGAGTTTTGGAATGATGTTTGCTCGTGTATTCTTCTCAGCATTTGGAGCCATAATCTTATTGCTGGCGTGTATTGTCGCATATACAAAGTGGGAACCTACGACCGGGAAAGACAGACAGTTCGTCGGGTTTTTTCAATATGATGTTGCCCTTGTTTATTTGCCGACAGGGGAGAAATTGAATATTTCTGTGCCGATTGGTTGCCGGAATAGATATTCCTATCCCCTGGGATCCGGGACGCAGGTCAATTCGGTGCGTGTGCCATATTTGTTTGGTGTGCGGACCAAAACAACTGACGAAGCTGTGCTTGTCGGCACGCCCGATATCTGTGGCACAAAACGATTGCCGCCTGATTATATACCTTTGGTTTTTCTCGCCCCAAATCAAACGACTGTCAAAGAGTTATTGGGTAAACCCCTGACAGTGCCAAATACACCGGATTCCATGGAATTTCTTATCGGCTATGTCACCGGGGAAGCCTATGGGAAAACAGCTTCTAAATTTGAATTTGCCGGTGTAACGCTCAAGGAAATCAATGAACTGAATTTCGATAATCTCGTATCCACCGTAGAGCAGACAGTTATTCCTTCCGGTTCAGGAGAAGACGGGAGACATGATTATATCCGCGGCAATATTTTTGCAAAGAACGACCCCAGAAACGAGAATAGACTGCGGTGTTACGGGTACAGGGGTGTTCCAATACCAGAGCAGTTTCAGAAACAGATAGATATTGCCAGACAACAGGATTTTCAGGATTATTGGTATTTTTCGCCCGCAACAAATTTCAGCAATAACGTGTTGCCTTACGACGCGAAATATATTGCTCAAAAAAGTAAAATTTTCAGCACTACCGACAGTCTTGGACATCGACATTTTATTGGTGCCGGATTGGTGAAATCCAATTCAGAACTGGCAAATTCCGGGATACCGGCCTTGTTTCCGCTCCTGATGTCCGAGGCCTTTCCTTTCAGTGAATTGAAAATAGATCGCAATACAAATGTGACTGCATCGAATGTTGTTTTTGGAAACTCGACTATTTACGCTTCGGATAATTTTGAGGGTAAGTTGTTTTGTTATCGAATACCAGGTTACGATGCTAAAAATAACGTATATGAATTCAATATTGAAATCATTACTGATAATGGTGTTTACGACATCGCCTTGACGAGGCCTAATACTATTATTTACCAAAGAAAATACTTACTGAATAGACAGGATCACTTTTTTAATTCTGAATTTGTAGGATTGAAATAATGACGAATGATGGAAACTTTACGTAAGCCGGGTCCAGTATTGTGGGAGGGAACTGGTTTGGATGTTGGTCTTGATTCCAATGCGGCCATGCCGATGCGCCGCATCATGCAGGCGTCTCAAACAGTCGGTCGCATGATTTATCCTGCAATTGCCCACCGACTCTCTACTGTCCGACATGCAGATCGTATACTGGTGATGGATCAGGGGCAGATCAAGCCCGGCAAAATTGCGTATGCCATGCATGTCGTACAGCGCCTCTTCTGCTCCGGGATCGGCATTGTTGCAAATAAAGGATCTGTAGCTTAACTAAAAGCGTGAACTGAGGACGTCCCCCGGGGCGTCTCATGCGCAGCCTTGTGTGATACGGTGAGTTTAGCGTTTCCAGACGCGCCCACGGTACCACCGCATCCATCTCTTCAGGAAAACCTTTCGTTTGGTCTACTTTTTATGCGCTTGCTCAAGTGATGAAAAACAATGCTGATGCAATGTTAAACCCTCCTGCCAGGAACAGAAAAATCATAACAGAAGTCAGAGCAAGTTGTTCAGAGTCGCCTTTGCTCTAGTAGCCGGTTTTTGGATCGACAACGTTGCGCAGGGGTTTACCCGCTTCGAAATCAATAATCTGGTCCATTATGTACCGGCATAATGCACGAGGGTCACTCACCGCGGCATTGTGGGGCGTGATGATAATGCGTTGATCGTTCCACAGTGGACTATCACTGGCCAATGGCTCCTGCTCAAACACATCCAGAGAAGCACCAATAAGATCACCATTATCAAGTGCCGCAAGGATGTCATGCGAGCGTTGTAGTTTGCCTCGTCCGGCATTTATCAATACAGCGCCACCAAGCGGTCCATCTTTTGCCAGTTTGGCAAATAATTGCTGATTAAGAATACCCTCTGTCGCAGGCGTATGTGGCAATAGAGCGACCAGAATGTCGGTTCGTTTGAGGAAGGCTTCAAGTCCATCATGGCCATGAAAACATTCAATTTCGGGCAGATTCTTTGCCGACCGGCTCCAGCCAGCAACCTGATAGCCCATCATTGCAAGTTTGTTCGCAGCGTTGGTGCCCAATTCACCAAGCCCCATAATTCCAACCCTGAGTTCGTGGGCGGCGGGGTCAATGCGATCTTCCCAGGTTTGGTTGCGCTGGTTTTTTAATGACAAAAGCGTTGAACGATGGTGCATCAAAACGTTGAGCAGAATGTATTCCGACATTCTGGCAGTAAGGTCTTTGTCGACAATACGAACAACCGGCACATCTGGAAGCTGCGGGTCTGCAAACACATGATCAACACCTGCTCCAAGTGAAAAAATCACCCGGAGTTTGGGATAGGTTTTCAAAAGGCCCGGTTGCGGTTTCCAGACTAGTGCATATTCAATTGTATTGGCGTCCGCTTCTTTGGCGGTACAAAAAACTGTTCTTGATGGATCAAGTCTACAGATTTCYTCTTTCCACCAGGATGTGTCCCAGGCCTCGACAAGGAATACCAGCGCCATATTAYGCACTCCACAGAAATTAAAATTGCATGGTATTGATCATGCAGWTGAGGAAAGAAAAGCAAAWRGTTTTTGCMAGGATTGATTGGCCCGGTTTCTTGGATCGAACAATCCCGGACCATGTCTAATCTGTTACAGCACCTTCAACGGTAATTTCAAGATTGAATGCGGCCTGCATCAGTGCCTTTGTRTAATCGGAYGCRGGYGCATCAAATATYTTATCAACCGGGCCCTGTTCAACCACTTTACCAARACGCATCACAACRACTTCGTTGGACAATGCGCGAACGACTTTCAAATCGTGAGAGATGAACAAATAGGCCAGATTGTGCTTGCGCTGCAAATCCCGTAACAAGTCAACGACCTGTGCCTGAACACTCATATCCAGGGCAGAAGTCGGTTCATCGAGCATCAGGAATTTTGGTTCCAGCACCAGTGCGCGGGCGATCGAAATACGTTGGCGCTGTCCGCCGGAAAATTCATGCGGATACCGGTCGCGCAAATCGGGATCAAGGCCAACCTCAACCATTGCGTTTGCAACTTTCTCATCACGTTGGTCATAGTCAAGATCCGGGAAATGCACCTGTAAACCTTCGCCAATGATATCGGAAACCGGCATGCGCGGGCTTAGCGACCCAAAAGGGTCCTGAAACACGATTTGCATATCCCGGCGCAGCGGACGCATGGCTTTAAAGCCATGAGAGGAAATATTCTCGCCCTTGAACGTGATCTCGCCTTTTGATGAGATCATCCGCATTAATGCAAGACCAAGAGTGGTTTTGCCGGATCCTGATTCACCTACAATGCCAAGGGTTTGACCGGCTTTAACTGTCACAGATATCCCATCAACTGCCTTTATGTGGTCAATGGTACGCCGCATTAAACCCTTTTTGATCGGGAACCAGACGCGAATATTATTGGCTGACAGGACCGTTTCAGCATCGGGCAGGAACGCAGGTGGATCACCCTTGGGTTCTGATGATAGCAGGTGTTTTGTATAATCATGCTGAGGGTTTGCAAACACATCGGCGGTTTTACCCGTTTCAACAATCTCGCCATCGGTCATGACACATACACGATCAGAGAACTTTTTCACGATAGCGAGGTCATGGGTAATGAAAAGCATGGCCATGCCGCGCTTTTTTTGCATCTGCTTGAGTAATTGCAAAATCTGCGCCTGAATAGTGACATCAAGCGCTGTTGTAGGTTCATCAGCGATCAATAAATCGGGATTATTGGCAAGCGCCATGGCAATCATGACACGTTGTCGCTGACCACCCGATAGTTGATGCGGATAGGATTTCAAGCGGGTTTCAGGGTTGCGGATACCGACATCTGTGAGCAGTTCAATGCAGCGCTTTGTAGCATTGGTTGCCGACATGCCCTGGTGGATTGTCAGAATTTCAGCTAGCTGTTGCTCAACCATCTGCAATGGATTGAGCGATGTCATTGGCTCCTGAAATATCATGGAAATGTCGTTGCCGCGTACAGCGCGCAAATCGGTTTCATCGCTGTCGAGCAGATCACTGTCATTATAGAGTATTTTGCCTGACGGGTGATGTGCCGCCGGGTAGGGCAACAACTTCAGGATTGATAACGCTGTTACCGATTTCCCTGATCCGGATTCGCCGACCAGAGCAACGGTTTCACCGCGACCGATCGTAAAAGAGATATTTTTGACAGCCGGAGTATCATTCCCCGATTGGCGGAAGGAAACACTGAGATCCTGAATTGACAGGAGCGGTTGTTGATCAGTCATGGTGCGCTCCTTACACAAATGTCTTGCGTGGGTCAAAAGCGTCACGAACGGCTTCCCCCACAAAGATTAAAAGACTGAGCATCACCGAGATTACGATAAACCCGGATAACCCCAGCCACGGTGCATGTAGATTGTTTTTACCCTGGAACAACATCTCGCCCAGAGAAGGTGAACCAACAGGCAATCCAAATCCAAGAAAATCCAGCGACGTTAATGTTGTGATGGACCCGTTGAGGATAAATGGCATGAAAGTGAGTGTTGCCACCATTGCGTTTGGCAATAGATGCCGCCACATGATTACAATATTGGATACGCCAAGAGAGCGAGCGGCCTGAATATATTCAAAATTCCTGCCGCGCAAAAATTCCGCCCGAACAACGCCCACCAGCGAGACCCATGAAAATAACAGTAATATCCCGAGTAATATCCAGAAGCTTGGCGTGATGATCGAGGCGATGATCAGCAATAAATATAGCTGCGGGACCGAAGTCCATATTTCGATGAAACGCTGAAAAATCAAATCAACCAGGCCGCCAAAATAACCCTGCACAGCACCGGCGGCGATACCGATAACGGATGAAAATATGGTAAGAACCAGCCCGAAAAGTACGGAAATCCGGAAGCCGTACATTACCCGTGCCAGAACATCGCGGCCCTGATCATCGGTTCCCAGCCAGTTCCAGTTACCCAGATTGCATTGACTGTCATTGATGCCGTTTTCATAGTTAGCGCAGAGTTCATCCTTGTCCAGTAGCCAGCTGGGTGGTGAGGGTGCCGGTCGTGGAATTTCCTTGTTGATGGTATCGTGTGAATAGCGGACGGCAGCCCAGATCATCCAGCCATTGTCTTCAATTTCCTCACGGGTAAATGGATCACGGTAATCTGTTGTCGCAAGGAATCCGCCAAATTTCTCTTCCGGATAATCAACAAAAACGGGCATAAGCCATTCGCCCTTATAGGACACAAGAAGAGGGCGCTCATTGGCGACAAATTCAGAAAACAGTGTCAGGAAAAACAAAAACAGGAACAGCCAGAGCGAGACATATCCCCGTCTGTTTGCCTTGAAGTTTTGCAGGCGTCGTTGATTGATCGGGCTTAGGCGCATTTTTTTGGTATCGCTCATCGACCTACACCTCCCGCTTTTCGAAATCGATCCGGGGAAACCCGGAACGTCGCAGCCCGATGACTGGAAATACGCGCGATATTTCAACAGAACCTGCCAGCACACACCCCCTCAAGCGCTCGCAGACTGTCATTCAGTCCATGCCTCGGCCGCACCC
>JAESRR010000206.1 GCA_016764535.1 Cohaesibacteraceae bacterium
CTTGACGGACGACACAACGTTATATTGCGTGCAGAAGACGAAAAACTTGGCGGTTCGCCGCTGGATCAGCGATTGTCTTTCTCTTCATTTGTGACCGGCTCCTCCAATGAACTTGCATTTGCTGCCGCTCGCAAGGTCGCGGAAGCCCGTCGTGGTGATGCTGCAGTATTCAACCCGCTCTTTGTTCATGCACAGGTTGGCCTTGGCAAAACGCATCTGTTACAAGCTGTTGCCAATGCTGCGCGTGCTTCCGATCCATCCCGGCGTGTACTTTATTTGACAGCTGAACGTTTCATGTTCCGCTTTGTTCAGGCGTTGAAAAACCAGACAGCAATTCAGTTCAAGGAACAAATTCAGGCAATTGATTTGTTATTGATCGATGATCTGCAATTCCTTCAGGGTAAATCCATCCAACAGGAATTTTGTCACACACTTAATTCCCTGATTGACGGTGCGCGACAGGTTGTTGTTGCAGCAGACCGACCTCCTGTAGAGCTTGAATCTCTTGATGAGCGAGTTCGTTCCAGGCTTGCCGGTGGTCTTGTCGCTGAAATTCTGCCTCTCGAAAAACAAATGCGCCGGAAAATTTTGCAGGAACGTTTTGCAACAGCTACGCGCAATGATCCTACTGTTCAGATTCCCGGTATAGTATTAGATCACGTGGCTGCAATAGTATCGTCAAATGGCCGCGATCTGGATGGTGCGTTCAACAGATTGCTTGCCTATAACCAATTGACCGGCACACCGATTTCAATCGAGATGGCTGATCAGGCACTCAAGGATCTCATTCGCAACAAGGAACCAAAACGTGTTCGGATCGAGGATATCCAGCGTGTGGTTTCCAAGCATTACAATGTATCACGGACAGATTTGTTGTCGTCCCGCAGAACCCGGACCATTGTACGTCCCCGTCAGGTTGCGATGTTCCTGGCCAAAACCATGACACCAAGATCCCTGCCGGAAATAGGACGCAGATTTGGCGGACGTGATCATACCACCGTGTTGCATGCTGTCCGTAAAATTCAGGAATTATCCAGCAACGACATGACTTTGAAGCAGGAAATCGAGCTACTCAGACGACAGGTTGCGGAATAGTCCCCAGGCTTTGAACAAACTTGCATTTTGGGGCATGGGATCGTTGTAGAATCCCTTGCCCCTCTTGCGTTTATGGGCTGTTCAGTCCACCTTTCATGTCCAAATTACCAGAGATTCCCGATCCCGGAATTGACGGATAGACGTGCAACAGGTGGATGAACTCATGAAAGTTACCCTCGAGCGGGCCAACCTTCTCAAATCGTTAAATCATGTGCATCGTGTGGTAGAGCGCCGGAATACAATTCCGATTCTCTCCAACGTGCTTGTGCGGGCCGAGGGTGAGGGTCTGATGTTCAAGGCAACTGATCTTGATATCGAAGTGCTCGAAAGTGCGCCAGCCATGATCCAGACTGCCGGAGGAACAACAATTCCGGCTTTGATGTTGTACGAAATTGTTCGCAAATTGCGGGATGGCTCTGAAATTACGCTGGAAACCAATCCTGACCAGACAAGTCTTGTGCTCACTTCGGGAACTTCAACCTTTAATTTGCAGGTTCTACCGGAATCTGATTTCCCCGATATCACAGCGGGAGAGTTTAGCCACAAATTTACAATGAAAGCAGCGGACCTGAAGAAGCTGTTTGAACGGGCACAATTCGCCATTTCCACCGAAGAAACCCGTTATTATTTGAATGGTATCTACCTGCATACGGTTGAAGTCGAGGGGAAACTTATTCTTCGCGCTGTTGCAACTGACGGCCATCGACTTGCTCAGCTGGATATGTCGGCTCCTTCCGGATCAGAAGGCATGCCTGGGATTATCGTTCCCCGCAAGGCAGTGAGCGAAATTCAAAAACTGATCGAGGATCCGGAAGCAGATATAGAAATTGAAGTATCAGATACCAAAATCCGTTTGAATATTGGAACAGTGGTGCTGACTTCCAAATTAATCGACGGTACTTTCCCCGATTATCAGCGTGTTATTCCCCAGGGTAATGACAAGGAATTGCGGGTTGATTGTACTGAATTTGCACAAGCTGTAGACCGGGTTTCAACCGTATCAAGCGATCGGGGCCGAGCTGTAAAACTCGCAGTGTCGGAAGGCCTGCTGGTACTTTCTGTTTCCAGTCCTGATTCAGGATCAGCTGTTGAGGAATTGCCTGTTTCCTATAATGCAGAGCCTCTTGAAATCGGATTTAACGCCAAATACTTGCTGGACATCACCAATCAACTCAAGTCTGACGATGTAATTTTCAAACTTGCTGAAGGTCAGGCACCGGCGGTAATTGAAGATTCAGCTGACGAGACTGCGCTATACGTCCTGATGCCAATGCGCGTTTAAAAAACGATAATTTCTGGTTATAAAGCGTACCCCCGGGTGCGCTTTTTGATTCATCCATGCGGAGAAAAAACATGACGCAGCAGCAACAGAAATCTGTTTGCATTGCTACGCTTGCTCTCACGGATTTTCGTAATTATTCAACTTTGTCTTTGGCACTTGGCAATCAGCATATTGTGTTAACCGGCCCCAATGGCTCGGGCAAAACCAATCTTCTTGAATCCATCTCCTGTTTTTCTCCCGGGCGTGGTTTGCGAAGATCGTCACTGGAGGAAATGGCGCGGGAATCCGGACCCGGAACCTGGGCGGTGACCGTAAAATTGTCCATTGATGAAGATATATCCACAATTGGAACCGGATTGCTCATGGGCAATGCGGGTGAAAAAGCCCGTAAAACACGGATCGACGGTACGACGGAGAAATCCGCAGAAGCCTTTCTGGATTATGTCGTAATTTTGTGGCTGACCCCGGCAATGGACGGTTTGTTTACGGGACCGGGGTCCGACAGGCGGAAATTTGTTGATCGTTTTTGCCTGGCGCTAAATCCACGCCACGGGACACGGGTCAACGCTTTTGAAAAGGCGATGCGTAATCGCAACCGGATGCTCGAAGACGGCGTGAAAGACGCGTCATGGCTGGATGCAATCGAGGCCCAGCTTGCCGATCATGGCGTGGCGGTGGCGGCATCAAGGAGGGAGATCGTGTCTCTGTTGCGGGGCGCGATTGAAGAGATGTATGAAGAGGTTTCAGCCTTCCCCAAGGCAGGGATGGTACTTGAGGGTTTGCTGGAGCTGGACCTGGAAAAATTTGCAGCAGTTGATGTCGAAGATCGATATCGGGAGCGTTTGCGTGAAAACCGGACCAGGGACAAGGCTGCCGGTCGGACCCTCGAAGGGCCGCACCGGACAGAACTACATTTGCGTCATGTGATCAAGGACATGCCAGCCAGTAAATGCTCCACCGGGGAGCAAAAAGCCCTGTTGCTGGCTTTGGTACTGGCGCATGCAAGGCTGGTGACCGGACTTACAGGACAACCGCCGATCATGTTGCTGGATGAAGTGGCTGCTCATCTTGATAGAACGCGACGTGAAGCACTGTTTGAGGTCTTGAATGCTCTTGGCTGCCAGGCCTGGCTCACCGGGACTGACAGGGAAATATTTGAAAAACTGGGAGATCGCGCGTTGTATTTGTCGGTGGACGAAGGTGTTGTTTCAACAATCACCCAATGATCTGTTTCGGAGTTACAATTAATGACCTTGATAACATTCATCACGTTCGTACTTGTATTTGCGCTTGCTGTGATGACACCGGGCCCTGCCAATATAGCACTTGTGGCTCAGGCACTCGCAACCGGGTTTCGTAAAACCCTGCCGATGATTGGGGGAATGATTCTTGGAGATTTWCTCTATTTTGTAACTACAATTTACGGCCTTGTTCTGGTAGCTGAATTAATGGGTGAACTGTTTTTCTGGTTGCGTTTTTTCGCGGTGATTTATCTGATCTATCTTGCCTGGAAGTTCTGGACACAGGCGGTCATTACAGCTGAATTTGATGCATCACGGCATCATACGCCATCGCGATTGTTTGCGTCTGGTCTGACGGTGATGCTGGGTAGCCCCAAGGTCATGACATTTTATCTTGCTCTTTTGCCAGGCTTGCTGGATTTGCAATCAATGGACAACAGTGACGTTCTGGTATTGCTGGCAACCACACTGTGTGTGCTTACTCTGGTTTTGGTCGGTTACGCCGCCATGGCATCAGGATTACGCCAGTGGTTGAACGCGCCAGGACCCCGTAAAATAATCAACAAAATAGCCGGTGGAGTGATGTTCGGATCTGCGATTGCAATCGTTGCCAAATAACTCGATTATTGCCCGGTTTTCCCCATTATCGGACGTGGAATAGTGCATTCCGGACGGTTAGCCCGGCACGAGTTGAATGCGCGCCAAAACAGCTTATAACGGAATGTAATATCCATCATTTCAGGTGACTGATTCGCATGAGCGATACCCCGGAAGACGCCACTAAAAACAACGCTGAAAATGCCAAAGAAAACTCTACAGAAAACACATTGGAATCTTCAACGCAAACTCCCCAAAGTTCTGAATATGGCGCAGATTCCATTAAAGTGCTCAAGGGGCTTGATGCTGTACGTAAGCGTCCCGGGATGTATATTGGCGATACCGATGATGGTTCAGGTCTGCATCACATGGTCTATGAGGTGGTGGATAACGCCATCGATGAAACCCTTGCCGGTCACGCCGACCATGTCACTGTCACGCTGAATGCTGACGGCTCGGTTACTGTTTTTGACAATGGTCGTGGTATTCCAACCGGTATTCATGCCGAAGAGGGTATCTCCGCTGCTGAAGTTATTATGACCCAGCTGCATGCCGGTGGTAAATTTGACCAGAATTCCTACAAGGTTTCCGGCGGGTTGCATGGCGTGGGTGTGTCTGTGGTAAATGCCCTTTCAGTCCGGCTTGAATTACGTATCTGGCGTGAAGGCAAGGAACATACCGTTGATTTTGCTCATGGAGTGGCGGTAGCGCCACTGAAGGCCGTTGGTGATGCAGATGGCAAAACCGGTACCATGCTGACTTTCATGCCCAGCACAGAAACGTTTACCGGTATCGAATTTGATTTCCATATCCTTGAACATCGGTTGCGGGAACTTGCATTCCTCAATTCAGGTGTGCGGATTATTTTGACCGATAATCGTGGTACCGATCCGATTATTGAGGAATTATGTTACGAGGGTGGTTTGCAGGAATTTGTGCGCTATCTGGATCGCGCCAAACATCCGCTGATTGAAGAGCCGATATTTCTCAGTCTGGAGCGTAATGGCACCACTGTCGAAGCTGCTTTATGGTGGAATGACAGCTACCATGAAAATGTGCTGTGCTTTACCAACAATATTCCGCAGCGGGATGGTGGAACACATCTGGCCGGGCTTCGCTCGGCACTGACCCGTCAGGTCAACGGTTATGCGGATAGAACCGGTATATCCAAAAGGGAAAAAGTCAGCCTGTCCGGTGATGATTGCCGTGAAGGCCTGACCTGTGTTCTTTCGGTCAAGGTTCCCGATCCAAAGTTCTCGTCCCAGACCAAGGACAAACTGGTATCGTCTGAAGTAAGGCCCGTTGTCGAAAATGCGGTTAATCAGGAATTGTCTTCCTGGTTGGAAGAACATCCAGCCGAAGCAAAGAAGATCATTGCAAAAGTTGTTGAAGCTGCCGCAGCGCGGGAAGCCGCTCGCAAGGCGCGTGAATTAACCCGGCGCAAGGGCGCACTGGATATTGCTTCCCTGCCTGGAAAACTCGCTGATTGTCAGGAACGTGATCCTGCTAAATCTGAATTGTTCCTGGTGGAAGGGGACTCCGCCGGTGGGTCTGCCAAGCAGGGCCGCAGTCGGAAAAATCAAGCGATACTTCCTCTTCGAGGTAAAATACTGAATGTGGAACGGGCGCGGTTTGACCGCATGCTGGGATCGCAGGAAATCGGCACACTGATCACGGCTCTTGGTACCGGAATTGGCAAGGACGAATTTAACGCAGACAAACTGCGCTACCACAAAATCATTATCATGACAGACGCCGACGTTGACGGTGCCCACATTCGCACATTGTTGCTGACGTTCTTCTTTCGTCAAATGCCGGAACTGGTTGAGCGGGGCCATCTCTATATTGCCCAGCCACCACTTTACAAAGTCAAACACGGTAAATCCGAGCAATATTTGAAGGACGAGCGGGCGCTGGAAGATTATTTAATTTCATCAGGGTCGGATGATACCCTGCTCCGGCTTTCGAATGGTGAAGAACTGGTCGGGCGTGATCTGGGCAGACTTGTTGAGCAGTCACGGTCTCTGAACACATTGTTTGAAGGTATCCACAATCGTTACAACAAGGCTGTTGTCGAACAGGCAGCAATAGCCGGAGCATTGTCGCCGGAACTGATTGATGACCGGGATATGGCACAGGCTGCGGCCACCAAAATAGCTAAACGTCTTGATGCTATTGCCGAGGAAACTGAAAAAGGCTGGAGTGGTACGCTTAACGATGTCGGTGATATGGTTTTTGAACGAGTCGTAAGGGGTGTCAGGGAAACTGCAATTATTGATCTTGCTCTACTGGGTTCAGCAGATGCACGGCGGATTGAGGAATTTTCCGGTGATCTTGCAGATATCTATGCAGCTCCGGCAAAGCTCATTCGCAAGGACAAATCCTGGGCAATCAGTGGGCCAAGAGATTTGTTGAACGAAGTCTTCTCATTGGCTCGCAAGGGTATTTCATTGCAGCGCTACAAGGGTCTTGGTGAAATGAATGCCGATCAGCTTTGGGAAACGACGCTTGATCCCAATGAGCGCACACTCCTGCAGGTTCGGGTACGCGAAGCTGATGAAGCAGATGATCTGTTCTCCAAACTTATGGGGGATGATGTGGAACCGCGGCGTGAATTCATTCAGACCAATGCATTGAATGTTGCTAATCTCAACGTTTGACCAACTTAAACAAATCGAGTGTGGGTGGCATCAATTCGACATTGCCGCCCGCCATCATCTCATGTATGTAATCCGTGATGATGCCAAATAATCATTGGCACCCGTAGCTCAGCTGGATAGAGCGCTGCCCTCCGAAGGCAGAGGTCACAGGTTCGACTCCTGTCGGGTGCACCAATCATTTCAATGAGTTAGACAATTTTAATATTTTTGAGTTTCTCAAAAGTAACCACATAGTAACCACCGACGCCGACTTCATCTTCCGTTTGAATGGGCGATTTCAGGATGTGATCATCGCAATTCCCAGAGCAGAATCATTCTGCACTATCTCACAGGTCCAGACCTGCACCATTTTTCCTCAACCACATTTTGCGTTCCTGGTAATCAGGTAAAATTTTATCTACTTCATTCCAAAACGCGTCAGAGTGATTGCGATGATGCATGTGGCATAGCTCATGAACCACAAGGTAATCGATAACCTTTGGCGGAGCCATCATGCTCTTCCAATGGAAAGACATTTTGCCGGATTTGCTACAGCTGGCCCAACGGTATCCCATATCTTTAACGACGATATTTGAAACTGCTATGCCCACCTTGGGGGTAAAAAAGGAAACACGCTTTTTGAATCTCTGCATGCCTTTGTCAGTATAGTATTTCTCAAAAGCCAGCTTTGCCGCAGCTGTGCCACCTTCGTCGATCAAATCGCGATTTAAACAAAACCGGCCGTCGACCAATTTCAGGGCACATTTCTGTTTTGATATTAATGACAACCGGTAGGAGCGTCCAAGGTAAAGGAAGGTTTCACCGTTTACCCACTCGCGCACCACAGCAGTCGCATTTAAATCTCGCCATTCTGCAAGGTTTCGGTATATCCAAATACGCTTACTATCAACGACAGCATCTATCTTTTCAGGGCTATGATTTTTGGGAGGGCGTACTACGACTACACCATTGCGCTCAATCACTATGTCGGTTGTTGTGCGTGCTGTACCAGGTGAAAGTTGATAATCAATATCTCGAACGCGTCTAGTTTCCATAGCGATCCCCAATATCCGACACATTCTTGATCAATTCATCATGCCGATTCTTCGCTAATTTCATAATCTCCACCGCCACTCGTTCGCGTTTTTGTTTTAGCTCTATGATCCCGGTTAAGGTCAGAGCGGTTTTTATCTCGCTGCGGGTTTTTTTCTGTTTGTCTGCATTATTCCAAAAATCGATACTTCCTATGCTATCCTGGAGTGTGTCTACTATGGCTTCCATTAGTATCTTCATTTTCGCTTTTGCTTTAAGGGGTATTACACCGTTTGCAAATGCCTCATTGGCTATGTGTTCGTAAAAAGTGGTGGCCTCTTTACTCAAACCGTCCACGCCAGCTTTTCGACCATCGATGGCTTCGGTTCTCAATTTTTCCAGCTCTTCAGCCAGTTTTACCCAATCCACTTGATGTTGATCTATGAGGTTCTCAACTTTTTCTGACAGGCTCTTATAGAAAGCAGGATCTTCATCATTATGAACTGTGCAATGTCTGCGAATGGCATGCTCCATTTCACTGGCCTTAGCTTCTGCATTGCCACTTGCATGCCTGTTCAAATTTTCAATAAAGTCATCAGCTAACAATTCAACTGGGGCAACCTTTGGATTGATGCCCAAACTAATCAGGTGCTCATTAATTAAGTCTTTTACTTTCTCACCAGCATCGCCGAGGTCCAAGCTGGTATCTTTATAACGCTCTTGCGCCACCTTCAAAATATAACCAAACCGTTTGGCCGGGACGCGGAAGGGATGAGCTGACGCATGGGGCAAGATAATATCCAGGCTCATCAAAAATTTCTTTAAATACACATCAAAGTCAGCGCGGATTTTTTCGTCTTTTAACAGCTTTACAGCTTCATGCACAATGGTGGCATCCGCTTCTATGCTGGCCAGTTTGCCTTGCACGAATTCTTTAATTCGCGCCACTTTGTTGGTTGAGAATAACTGCAATAAGCGTTGGTATCTCTCTTCGAGTACGGGTATTTCAGATGTAATGCTTTTTAACCCTTGAGCCAGCTCCTGTTGTTCATCGGCTGCTGCATAAAGGGTCAGGGCATCAGTAAGATTTTCTGTTAAACCAATGTAATCGACGATATAGCCCCGGTTCTTGCCTTTTTTAACCCGGTTGGTGCGGGCGATGGCCTGTAGCAGAGTGTGTTCTCGAATTTTCTTATCGATATACATTACTTGTTCAATAGGAGCATCAAACCCCGTAATCAACATGTCGCAAACAATAAGGAATGCGATGCCGGTATTGGTTTTGTCCGGGTCCTCCATATCGAATGAGTGACAGAAATTATCGACCGCATTCCAGGCCCTGGCCTGTTTGCGCGCTGTTGTGACATAAGCCGCCTCATTGGTGCCATCACCGGAGATAACGACAGCAGCTTTCAAAAACGCCAATTTTTTGATCAGTACTTCATTCGGGACGGAAGCACGCTTTAATGCTTCAACACGTTTTTCAAGCTCATCTGTAATTGCTTTTTGATAGCGCACTGCTGCCAGTTTGGAATGACACACCACTTGCGCCTTGAAGCCGTTGGGAAATATGTGCTCCAAATAGTGGCTCACTATGTCTTTCGCGATCTCCTTGATACGTTCCTCAGCCTCCAGAATATCCCCGGTGGCACCATATTTCTTCTTGATCGCCAGCAGTTCCTCATCGCTACGATCTTTGAACAGGTTCTCAAATTCTGTTTCGAAGCCGTGTTTATCATTGAGCGCTGAATCTGCCGTTCGGCCTTCGTACAGAATTTGCAAAGTTGCACCATCGTTCACAGCATCCATGAGACGGTAGGTATCGATATATTCGCCAAAGCGCTTATGGGTTTTCTTCTCCCCGTGACGTTCAGTGATCAAGGGTGTTCCGGTAAATGCTATGCGGGCAGCATTTGGAAATGCTTCAAAAATATTGTCACCTAAGTCGGAACCCTGGGTTCGGTGCGCTTCGTCAATCATCAGCACGATGCGCGAAGAATCATTCACCACACCAAATGTCTGTCCAGTCGGCATTGCCTGATAGGTTCCCAACGCCTCGGCAACCTTCAAAGGAGGGCTCTGATCTCGCAGCTGGAATTTATGAACCATGACCATGTTGACGTCGGAACTGTCTGTGGCGAGGTCAGTACGCAACGCCTGTGAGCTCTCGATGCTGTTAATGCGCCCACCAATGAGTGTGGCGGTGGCGGTCAACTGATCTTCCAAATCAACGCGGTCGTTAATCAACAGGATCTTATAGTCGTTCAAATCCTTGGAAGTGCGTAGTATCCGTGCCACAAACACCATGGTCAGGCTTTTGCCCGAGCCCTGGGTGTGCCAGATCACACCGCTTTTTTCTTCTACGGTAAGGCCGTTGCGTAAGCGCCCAACAATCTTGTTAGCTGCGCGAAACTGTTGATAGCGGCAAACCACTTTGATGCGGGGGCCGCCATCGGTATCCATAAAAACAGAGGATGTGCGCAAGATATTCAGCAAATTGGCTTTGTTGAGCATGCCGCTGATCAGTTGCTGTTGTTGATTCATACCTTTCGCGGTGGAGTCATCATTGGGCCATTGGGTTTTCCAGGGAAAGAAGTGCTCTTCTCCCGAAGTGATGGTGCCATAATCTGCTTTCAGCCCGCAGCTGCGGATCAACATCAACGCGGTGTGGAACAGGCGCGGCTCACCCTCTTTCAGACCCTGTTGGTTGGTGGCGTTGCGGGCGTTCATATAGCGCTGCAACTGCTCAAAAGCCTCAGGCATTGGGTTGGCACAGGTCGGCCCGCCCTTTTTACATTCGACCACGATCAGAGGAATGCCATTCACAAACAAAACGATGTCGGGAATGATAAACTGTTTTACGCAACCAGGCGTATCAATGCGAAACTGATTGATGGCATGAAAACTGTTGTTTTCCGGGTTGGCAAAGTCGATCAGTTTGACAATAGGGTCCTGCTCGCCAGTGGCTTCGTTGACATCGACCTGCGCCTTGAACAGCAGTTTTTGGATGGCTTCGTTAGCTTCCAGCAAAGTGCGGTTGGGTTGACGACCAATCTGGTCTTGCAGATCATGCAGCTGTTTTTTGGTCAACCATTCATCACCGTTAGCCGTCTTGTTAAGCCGTGAGACAGCAGCGTTAAAAACCTCGGGAAGCAGCCATTGCCGATAATTCTGGCGTAGACCTTTCAGCGGATCATGCGGGATGTCCGAACCCTGGTCGATGCAGGTCCAACCGAGGCCAGCAAGCTGGCGAAGAAATGGTTGTTCCACCTCGACATATTCAGACATGAGCTGCCTCCGGCTCTTGGACTTTGACCGCGACTTTGCCGGTGAGAAGATCACGCATCAGGCCGGATTTTTGGAGGATTAGCTTTTCTAGTTTTTCCTTTTCACAAAAAATAGTGGCACACAAAGCAAGATAACGGTCGAAGATCATGGATTGCTCAGGCATCGGCGGAACAGGCAACTTTAGGCTTCTTAATGTTTTGGATTGAATTGCATCCATTATCCCACCTTGTGTTTCTTTTCTAAACCAAGTTTTCGCCCAAGAAGCAAAGTTCAATTGCCAACAAATCAGATCTGGTATCACGTCATATTGGTTTAAAGTCATAGTCCACAAGTGTTTTGAAGAGAGTGCTTTTCCAACGTCGTTTGGCACTACTGCACACCTCCCGACCGTGCCCATGATCGTAATCACAACATCCTTTGGTCGAACAGCATATTTGATCAGTTGATTGAACTTTTTTTTGGAAACAAAACGACGATAAATAGCTACAAACTGCTCAACATGAATGTTATCGATCCCTAAGAAGGGAATGCCATCTTCAACAAGCTCTGACTTCAATAGGGCACTGCCAAACGGTCCACTTCTCAGGTTATTGGGCAAAGGAGCCAACAAATCCTGTAACCCAGAGCAATCCCACTCT
>JAESRR010000051.1 GCA_016764535.1 Cohaesibacteraceae bacterium
CCATTGAACAGAACCTGATTTCGGAAACCCCAATTGCACTTTGCCCGTGATGAGAGGGCGACCCGGTTGATTCGGGCATTGGGATGCATCAAGAATTCCGGGTTTTTTTTCGTTCCCATTGTCGCCATTTTGTAGCAAAACTCCGGAAAACATCAACAATCTGGGTATTACCATGTTTCCTCTGAAATCCCGGGTTGCGAACCCGTAGTACAAAAGGCAAATTACTGCCGATTGCTAATTTCTTATTAAATATATCTATGGAGTGCTGCAGGGGCATGGTTGTATTGATCGACCAGGATGTATCGGGCCAGAGCAATGCACCCTCACTGACCGTTGAAAGCCGGGCTGACGGAGCCTATCTTTTATTGGCCGGAAGCTGGACCATAAATTTTGCACGCAGCGCTGATATTGTCATTTCAAGTTTTCTTGATGATCCGGTTCGGCCAACCGGGATGGACCTGGGTGGCGTTACCGAGTTGGATACGGCAGGTGCCTGGCTGATTGAAAAGCTGGGGCGAACCAGCGGATGTGACCGTAATACAGTTGTTAATGTAGCACCGCTTCATCAAATTCTACTTGATGCAATTTTACAAGCGGGCGTTCAGCAAACTGCTGAATATAAACAGCAAACACGGTGGACTGATTTTCCTGAAGAAGTCGGACGCAATATTGTTGATGTTATTTACGACATCCGTTTGTTATTTGATTTGCTTGGGGCAACAGTGGTTGGCCTCTTTTCAAGTTTGCTACAAATTAGCAAATTTCGCGGCATTTCAATGATACACCAAATTGATCGCACGGGGCTGCAGGCTGTACCAATTATTGCTCTCATGTCTTTCCTTATAGGCGGTATCGTTGCGCAACAGGGAGCATTTCAATTAAGAACTTTTGGTGCCGAAATATTCGTAATCGATTTGGTTGGTGTCTTGCTGTTGAGGGAAATCGGAGTTCTTTTGACCGCAATTATGGTTGCTGGCCGATCCGGCAGCGCTTTCACGGCGGAATTAGGCTCGATGAAAATGCGCGAGGAAATAGACGCCTTGAAGGTCGGAGGGCTTAGTCCCGTTGAGGTACTTGTGGTGCCGCGCGTACTTGCTTTGGTGATTTCATTGCCTTTGACCACAATTGTCAGCAATTTTTCAGGTCTCGCAGGAGCTTGCCTTGTCGCATGGGTATATTCGGGAATCGAGCCAGAGGCGTTTGTAGCCTATCTGCGGGAAGCGATTGCCCTGAACACTTTTCTGGTAGGCATAATCAAAGCGCCATTTATGGCTTTAATTATTGCACTGGTCGCGTGTTCGGAAGGGTTACAAGTTTCCGGAAGTGCTGAATCACTTGGCCGTCGCACTACAGCATCGGTTGTAAAATCTATTTTTCTTGTCATAGTTGTTGATGGTATTTTTGCTGTCTTCTTCGGTCTGGTGGGGTTTTAGTCGTTTGACCGGTATTTTGAGAAACATAAACGAAAGTCAGTCCGCCCAGGCGACAAGGATAATATCCGTTCAGGATATAAATGTTGGCTTTGATGACAAATTGATTTTGGAAAACCTGAACCTGGACGTCGATCGCGGTGAAATACTGGGTGTTGTTGGCGCTTCAGGTGCGGGCAAATCTGTTTTATTGAGAACCATTCTTGGACTTGCAAAAAGGCGTTCGGGATCAATGACGGTTTTTGGCATGGATTATGACCGCCAAAGTCGAAGTCAGCTACGGGGGATCGAGCGTAGATGGGGTGTGTTGTTTCAACATGGTGCGCTTTATTCGTCATTAAATGTTATCCAGAATATTCAGGTTCCGATGCGGGAGCATCTGAATTTGCCCCAATCATTGATGAACGAACTTGCAATGCTCAAAATTCAGCTTGTTGGCTTGCATCCGGATGCTGCCTACAAAATGCCGTCAGAATTGTCTGGAGGTATGATTAAGCGTGCCGCTTTAGCGAGAGCTCTTTCGCTTGATCCTGAATTGTTGTTTCTTGATGAGCCAACCTCCGGTCTTGATCCAATTGGAGCCGCGGACTTTGATGCATTGATTTTGAAATTGAGAGATACTCTGGGTTTGACTGTTTTTATGGTTTCCCACGACTTGGACAGTCTGTTTTCTATCTGTAGTAATATTGCAGCACTTGCAGATAAAAAAATACTGGCTAAAGGTACACTTGATGATATGCGGAGGCTGGACCACCCCTGGGTTCAGGCCTATTTTTTTGGTACGCGTGCGCGTCGTTTGATAGCAGGTGATCTGTAGATGGAAACCAGAGCTAATTATGTTGCTATCGGGCTCTTCACGCTCATTTTGACGGCGATAACGTTTGGATTTGTATATTGGCTTGCCAGATATGATGATGCAGCTGACAGAGTGTCCCTGACTGTACATTTTGAAGGATCGGTTGTTGGTTTGACACGGGGTGGCTCTGTTCTGTTCAACGGTATCAAAGTAGGGAGTGTGAATACACTGGAGCTGGATCCTTCAAATCCGGGCAAGGTTTTCGCCGGGTTGCAATTACGTTCCGATACTCCGGTGAAGCCGGATACAAGTGCCACGCTTTCGTACACCGGATTGACGGGGGTTGCCTATATTGAATTGTCTGGTGGAAGTGCCGACGTAGATAACATAACCGGTAGTGATCTAACCCCGGTTTTGACGGCAAGTCCTTCCGCCTTTCAGGATCTTGTGACAGGCGCGACTGCAATTATGAAACGCGCAGACACAGTATTGTCCAAGATTGAAAATGTTGTTGATCTTGGTGGACCTTCGGTTATTGCAACCATTGAGAATGCAAAAACGTTCTCGGCTGCGCTTGCCAAAAATGCGGATAAAATCGAAACCCTGGTTGCAGATGCAAGTGGCGCTGCGCGTGGTCTTGCCGATATGTCAAAACAGGTAGGATCGTTTGCCTCAAGGGCTGAGGTCCTCATAGATGCTGTTGATACCAGGAAGGTCAACGCAACGATCAACAATGCCGAGTTGTTGACGCGCAGGCTTGCATTGGCGTCCAAAGGAGCGGAGCTGCTTGTTTCCGATGCGCGCAACGCTGTGGGTTCGTTTGGCAATATTGCCGATAAACTCGTTGTTACAGTGGACAAGGTAGATGCGGTTGTTTCTGCAGTGGAACCAGCTCAAATTAGTCAAACTGTTAATAATATTACAGAATTTTCCGGGTCGATTGCCAAAACAGCAATATCGGTTAATGGCCTTGTCACGGATGTTCAGGTAGTGGCAGAAGATTTGGGGAAATTTTCAAAGAAGTTGAATTCCACCATGGATCAAGTGACTGCTGTTGTTGCTTCGGTTGAACCAGCGACAGTTCGCAATGCCGTTGAGAATTTCGATATATTTTCTGGCAAGTTGAACGACACTCTTGGGAGCGTTGATTTGCTTATAGCCGCGATTGATCCTGTGAAAGTCAGGGCAGCACTCGATGATATCGGGAGTTTCGTCAATACATTGCAAAACAACTCTGACGCGATTACTGTGATGGTGGATAATGCCAAACAGGCCAGTGAGAATCTAAATGCATTTTCCGCAACTGTGGTCGGTCAATCGGAAAATGTAGAGCAAATTGTAGCCGATGCGAAAGAACTGGCAGCGAGAATGAATGTCGCTTCCAGGAAAGTAGATTCGATTTTGACAAAGGTTGATGCGTTTCTGACTTCTGATGGTACGACAAAAAGCCTGATGGATGATGTGAGAAGTGCAGCTTCGGCAATAAATAATATCGCCAGGAGCTTCGAAAGCCGGGCTGATGAGATTTCTGGCGGACTGGCGCGCTTTTCGTCCAAAGGACTGCGTGATATAGAAAATCTGGTTGGAAACGCCAGGCAGACATTCCGCAAACTGGATCGTGTTGTGGGAAATCTCGAACGGGATCCAGGGCGGTTTTTGTTTGGCGGAAAAAATGTACGGGAATTTCAGGGTCGCAAACGCTAGTATAATAGCGCGGACAGGTGAGGGGATTATTTATTGATTTTGTCTAATAAAAAACCTGGTGTCTCTAGTCGCTTTCAGAAGCGAGGATTCAAGTTTGTCTTGTTAGCTTTGACATTGCCTTTGTTGAGTGGTTGTCTGGGCGGTGGAACGCCTTCTGCAACCTACGATTTGTCTGTTGTTGAAAATTTTAGCAATGTGCACGGCTACAGCAAGGCACAAATTCTTGTTCCCATACCTACGGCACTCAAAGCGCTGGATGATGAGGGTATTGTTATTCGGCCTTCTGATTATGAAATACAATATTTGCCAAACGCAAGATGGCCGGATCGGTTGCCAAGGGTCTTTCAATCAAAGCTTGTTGAAGCACTTGAAAATACAGGCCGGATCAAGGCTGTTGGCAAACCGGGTGATGGCCTTGTTGTTGAATACCAGATTGTTACTGACATAAGGGCATTTGAAATTCGGACAGGCGAAGTGGATGAAGCGGTCATTCAGTTATCTGCCAAAATTGTCAATGACAGGTTCGGTCGTGTGCGCGCTTCAAAAATATTCGAAGCGAGAGTGCCTTCCGGTGTAAGTACCAAAAGAGCAATTCGCGGGCTAAATGCTGCAATGAACGCAATTCTTAAAGACATGGTTCATTGGGTTCTTAAAAAAGTTTAGGGACAGAGGTAACTGGCCTGAAGGGTTTCAGATAAATTCGTATCTGATTTGTGTATTCTGGATTTGGTAATATATTTCAAAAAAAAGGGCGATCTTCGGATCGCCCTTTTTTGTTTAAGTATGCGATGGGCTATCTAAATCTGCCGCTAGCATGAGCAAGCATTGTATAGACTTTGCCATTATCGGATGCGAGGTAAGTATCCATTTTCCGACCGTCGTGATCGTCTCTTGCGATTGATTGGACCATTTCCTCAAAATCACCGACGTAGCGATCAACCGAATCCCTGAAATCAGGGTCACGCTGGTAACGTGATTGCAAATCATCAAATGTCTGTTGGCCTTTCAATGTGTACAACCGACGTGTAAACACGTTGGTTTCACCCTGACGATACCGGTCCCAAAGACTTGTAAATGCTCTGTTATCGATACCTCTGACAATGTCGGCTGATAGCGAATCCAGAGACTCTACCGTCGGAACGGTACTGGTACGGGATCTGCTTTGCTGGTCGTTGGCATTGTCCTGGGATGCACGTCGAAGAAGATCGGACATCCAGCCCTTGCTTCTACTGTCGGCTTCCGAAGGTGAATCTGTTGTTTGCTTTCTGACAAATGGATTGTATTCCTGTTCCCGTCCTGTTGCGGTATTCCTGGTATTGGGTCGGGCAGGCCGTTCAATGTGTTCGGCACGATCCAGATTACGGGAATTGTTATCGGGATTATCTTTCGCTGCGCTCCTCGGCAAAGCAGAAATTCCCGCTGAAGTTTCATGCCGTTGTACTATGCGGCCCAACTCTTTTAGTGCGTCGATTTGTTCGGTTACCGCTTTGCGCATGGCTGCGGCAGACTCTTGCGCTTCTCCTGGCATGTCCATTATGCCTCGACGAAGATCAGCTCGAGTAGCATCAAGATCCCGTTTGATGTCAGTCGTCACGGAGCGCATGTCGATAGATACTTTTTCAAGCCGCTCGTTTGCTTCAGAAATTGATCTGTCAATCTCGTTAGACAAGTCGGTATGTGAGGCTCTCAGTGCTTCTGCAGCACGGCGGCCCTCTGAAGATGCGGTGAGGCGTAATTCCTCAAGCTGGCTAACGATATCTTCTGTAGCACCCCTTGTGCTTTGAGCCAGTAGTTCCCCAATTTCTCTCGCACGCGCTTCGGCCTGGTTCAGGCTGTCAGACATCAATGTGGTGAAAGTGCGTAACATGTGTTCAACATTGCCGGTTTTGTTCTCGAGATCGTTGGCAAGTTCCTGCATGGATGCTTTTCGTTCTTCAACGGTTTGTTCCATACGATTATTCGCAGTGTCCATCAACTGGGACGCTTCTATAAGTGCACTGGATTGTTTCTCAAACCTGTCAGAAAGTCGTCCCATATCTGCAAACAGGGTTCCTGCTATGGATTTGAGTTCTCCAACCTGTGTAACCAGGACTTCGCTTGATTTGCCAGTTGTGGAGACAGCTTTGTCCAGTGCATCACGGAATGCCCCTGTCTGTTGAGATAAATCCCCCTCAATCGCAGAGAGATTTCTGCTTGCAACTACCAGTATGTCTTCCAGCATCTCGTTGGAAGACTTCATCCTGTCAATTACTTCGACAACATCGGTACGGAGCTTCTCGTTTGTGCTGCTTACTGCCAGTACAACTTCATCACTTCGTCTGGTCATGGTAGTCAGAACCAGATCGCTACTGTCATTAAGTTGACGGGCTGCATCACTTGAATGGCGAATGACTGCTTCCGCTATTTCAGCACCTTTTGATGTGATGGCTTGTACTATGCCTTCACCAACCTCGGTGAACTGACTTACAACTGCCGACCCGCGGCTTCCAAGAGCCTCTATGACGGCATTGCCTTTTTCATTCAGGATCACTGTGAGCTCGGAACTTCTGCTACCCATCAGGTTATTGAATGCCCTGGTACGATCGTCCAAAGCGGTGATGACATCGTTACCCTGCTTGTCGAGAATACCTGCCAGTTCTGCGCTTCTGGAACTCAGGACCTTGTTAAATTCTCGAGTTCTTCCATCCAGTGCTTCTGCAGCTGAAGTCAATGTTGACGCCAGGGCCTCACGGGCCTTTTCGCTTTCGTTGGTAAACGCAGAAGAGATGGCAATCAGTCGGTCTGACATGACCTGTTCAATCTGTGCCGAGCGTGTGTCGAGTGTTTCTGCGACTTCAAATACTTTTGAACCAAGCGATACGTTGATTTCAGCAACACGATCTGACAATGATTCTGTCAGTTCATGTGCCTGTCTGGACAAGACTTCACCGACCTGGTTGAGCCGGGTATCCATGCTTTTGGCAATGTCGGCTTCACCATCTGTATAGGCCTGGGCGATATCTCTGGTACGGTCGAGCAAGGTTGAATTTATCTGGCGTCCCCTGGAGTCCAGTACCAAATCCAGTTTTCCGGTTTTTTCCTCCAGTACATGCTGCAATTCATTTGCTTTGGTTGCAAATGTCAGAGTCGCATCGCCAAGTTGAGAGCCGACGATCGTCTCAAAACTTGCGAGACGTTCCGAGAAGGTGGTCTGAAAACTCTCGGTTCGTTCTGTCAGCGAAAGCGTCGCAATCTCAGCGCGTGTTCCAACTACATCACTAAATGATGTGAGGCGGTCATCTATAACCTGCTCAATAGTCTCGCAACGTGCCTGTAATGTTTCCGCAAGTGTACTGGTTCGTTCAAGCAGTGTCTGATCGATCTCGGACAGTCGGCCGGTTAATACCAGGTTGATATCTTCAACGCGATTTCCAAGCGTTTCGGTCAGAGTTGTTCCGCCGATGGTCACTATCTGATCAAATGCCTCAATGCGGTCCGAAAGTGCTTTCTCTACATTTGCGCCCGTGGAAGTAACATTTTCAGCCAGTGACTGGGCGGTTGCAAGCAAAGCTTCATTTGCATAGGTGCCCTGTTTTGCGACGATTTTTGCTACTTCTGCGCCGACAGTCGCAAGCCGTTCAGTGATTTCCACCGAGCGGGAATCAAGAGTAGCAACAACATGTTCTGCTGTATTGGCAAGACCTGTTTCGAGCTGAATTGCCTGTGTGTCGATCACATTTGCAATGTTCTGGCTCGCTGCATCGAGACGTTCTTCCAGTTGTTGACCACGTACGACGATTGAATCAAAAATTTTGTCGCTGGTTTCATTTAGATTGCCAGTAAGTTGCCCGCCTTGCGTTGAAATGATTTGAGCAATTCGAGATCCGGTTTCATCCAGTTTCTCGTTAATCTCTGACCCTCTGAGAGACAGATCAACCAAAAGGCTCTCACCTGTGCTTTTGAGAGCGCCGGTGACATCTCCCGCGCGATCGCTCAGAGTGGTAATGATATTTGTACCGGTTGAGGTAATCGCTTCTGTGAGAGCAATTGCCCTTTCAGATACTGATTCTGTAAGTGTGTTAGCCGCATGTGCCAGCGTATCGTTAACTTCGAGCCCGCGTGTGGTTATGGTATCAGCAACTGCTGCTCCGGTAGTTGCGAGCGTGTCGTTGATTTCAGCTGATCGTGTAATCAACGTGTCATTGATATTGGTTCCCAGCTCGGAAATTCGGTCTGTAAGGTCGTTTCCTGTTGTTGAAAGCAGTGTGGCAACAGATTCGCCGGTGGACGCCAATGTCCCGGTAACTTCGGAACTGATGGTTACGATTTTGTCAGTAACTTCGGTTGAGATGTGCGTTAGGCTTGCGGTTACATTGGTTCCCAGGTCTGTTAATCGCCCTGTGACTTCCTCGCCTGTAAATGCGAGTTGTGATGTCATTTCGGTGCCTGCAGTAATCAGGCGGTCGGTTAATGAAGTTCCGGTATCTGTTAGTCTCTCGGTGATGTCGTGACCGGTAAACGAAAGGCGATCCGTGATTTCATTGCCTGTACCGGACAATCTGTCATTTATATCGTGGCCGGTAATAGCCAGACGATCAGTGATTCCATTGCCGGTTATTGACAAGGTTTCATTGATTTCACCGCCCATGATACCCAGGCGTTCGGTGAGACTTTCGCTGGTAGTGGCCAAAGCAAGTGTGACGCGCTCTCCCGTTGAAGAAAGTGATTCGGTGACGTCAGCTCCTGTTGCCGAAAGACGGTCAACCAGATCGGCTCCACGTGTCGACAACATATTCACCATGGTTTCGCCGGCACCTGATAGTGCGTGTGTTATTTGCTCTCCCTTGGATGCCAATGAAGATGTTACATGGGCTCCTGCTTCGGAAACACTTTCGGAAATTCTCTGGCTGGTCGTCTTTAATTCCTCGGAAAGACCGTCATGTGCACCGGATATTGCAGCGCGTACGCGCTCGGAATTGTTTACAATAGACTCGCGCTGGCTAATAAGCTCTTCGATCAGGCCTCGAATACGGACTTCATTGTCGTTGTAGGAGCGCTCAAGCGATGAAACTTCATTGTGAACCATAACTTCCAGTTCGCTCGCTCGCGCCAGAGCGCGTTCGATTCCATCGCCCATGGCGGCGACTTCCCGGCGAATGGCCTGGCCGACACTTACAACGGCTTCCTTGGCAACGCTTTCCGGTTCTGCAAGTCGTAAAGCAACTTCCGTCATTGTTCGTGCAACAAGGCGCATTTCCTGCGCGCGCCAGATCATCATTGCCATTGCAATAAAAAACATTACCGGAACAATTGTTGCGGCCGCTATTGATATTAGACCGGTTGAAGCTGCGCTCCAGTTTCCACCCATAAGCGCGTTAAGTTCAGGACCAAAGTTAATGGTCATGAGGGCTGTGCCGCAAGTGATCCAGAACGCAGAAAACATGAGTGCGATCCAGTAAGGCGCCGATGAAGGGCGTCTTTGCTGAAGCGCATAGAGAAGATTGCCTACTGCCTGCTGATCATCATTCGCCGCTGCTCTGGGAATAGTACGTGTGGTCCTGCCGCGCTTGTCTCTTGACGAGGGGCGACGCTCTTTCTTGCCGGAAGAGGCAGAAGGATTCTCCAATAAAACTTCATCAATACCGGGGATATCCGAAGATAACTCAGATTGGGTTTTGTCCTCTGAGTTCCCGACTTCGGGACCTCCAAAGTCAAGCTTGAGGGCCTCTTCTACTGCAGATAGTGCAGCTTCGGTCGGGTCCTGAATATTCGAAGATTTTTTTGCCATAATATTTGTTGCCTCGGGTCCGTACTCAACACTATTCGACAATATTACAGATGCCATGCCGCCATCTGTTCAAATGCCGTTCTGCCCCCACGAACAAAGGGACGACACAATGAATATCCCAATCCGCTAACACGCCGGATTTTCCACTATGTTTACTTGCCGCGTCTTTATGGTAATGGCACATTAGCCATAAAGGAACAAAAAAAAAAAATCCGGAGTTTGTGTATGATTTGTGGGTTCGAAGTGAGGCATAATTATGGATCAGAGCGCAAAAACTGAGGAAAAGCTTGAGTTAATGAATTACATTTGGTCAAAGTCATGTGTTGAAAAGCCAGATAGAATTCAACTGAAATCTGCAAATGAATGAATTACCCCCGCAAACAGTAACGCGCTTTTACCTGAACCGTTTGGCAGGAGGTTGGCAAATCCATCTTGAAGGACAGTATGGGTAGTAGCTGAAGCCACTCGTTACTTCATATTCGGCTGAAGTACGACAGGAAGATTTGGAGTGCTACAAGAATCAGCCAACGTCTTTTAGAGGATAAAAACCAGACTGAATGAGAAAGGCGAACCATGTTAAAAACGGTGCTTTTTGATTACGAACATCTGCAAAGAATGACTTTTAGTGATGTGAATCTGCAAAAGGAAGTGCTCGATATGTTCCGTTATCAGGTTGGGGACCTGATGTCGCGAATGCTGGACGAACAAGGACGTGTACAACAGGACGTTGCGCACACTTTGAAAGGAAGCGCGCGGAGTATTGGCGCTGTCCGTGTCGCAGACTATGCCGAGCAACTGGAAACAGCAGCACCAGGTGAAGTTGACATGGTCATATCTGATTTAAATAAGGCCATTTTTGATACAATGGATCAGCTTTCCACACAGGTGCCCTAAATTGCCACTCGTCTATTTGTTCCTGGTTTGCTAGATACCCAATTGTAGTTTTCCAATCACGGGAAAACAGTGTTTTTTCGGGAAAAATAATGGCCAAAATAGTTTTCGTTACATCTGATGGCAAAAAATTTGAAGTTGAGGCACAGCCCGGCTCAACCGTGATGGAAAATGCCATTAAACATGCTGTTCCGGGAATCGAAGCAGAATGTGGTGGTGCCTGTTCCTGTGCCACATGTCATGTCTATGTCGGTGATGACTGGGTTGAAAAAACAGGCCAACCGGATCCAATGGAAGAAGACATGCTGGATTTCGCCTATGAGGTGCGCCCAACCAGTCGTCTATCCTGTCAGATAAAAGTGACAGATGAACTTGATGGTGTGGTTATTTCAATTCCGGAACGACAGGGTTAAACTGAACCATTATTTGCCTACGTTGATTTGTTTATTCCGGTGCGGATGCATTTGCGTCTTCAGGCCAATGGCAAATAAATGTCTGTTATCCATTCAGAAGGTGGTAAAGCACGCGGATTGTTGACGTATTCCTCGAAACAGGGATGGTTTGCCAATTCTTCGCCGCTTGTCGGCAACCAGGTTTGAAACAGCCATTTGTAGGCGCTTTCGAGTTCAGCATACGATCCGGTATGACGCAAAACAGCATATCGTCCTGAAGGCAGGCTTGTGTACGTCATGTCATCTGCAATTTCGGCATCACATGTGTTGAATTCGAAAGCTGCCGCAGAACACAAATCTTCCTCACGTGTCGATTCAGGATCGTTATAGTAGATCGCAAAAATACGATTGTTTGTGAGTAAATTTCTGGAACCCGCCCAGGTGAATAACCGGTCAAAAGCCTTGCCTATTTCCATATAAGAGCCCTTGTGCCCCAGGGTGACGACTTTGATTGTTTCGGCACTGGTTATTTTTACGTTCTGTAAACGAGGCGATTTGGGAAATTTGGTCGCCGTTCCTGACGGCTTGAGGGAAATGACATTGCCGGATCTTCGATATTTTGCAGGTGGATGTCCGTAACTGGTTCGAAAGGCGCGGGTAAACGCTGCTGTGCTTGTATAATTTGCCGCTGTTGCGATCTGGGCAATTGGCTGTTCACTCTTGAGTAACGCTCCCGCGGCTCTGTGCAAGCGTAGTCGCTTGACAGTATCCTTCAGGGTCTCGCCCATCATGGCACGGTAGATACGATGAAAATGATAGGGTGAAAAACACG
>JAESRR010000276.1 GCA_016764535.1 Cohaesibacteraceae bacterium
AGAGATTGCTGCTCGACGAATAAGTACTGGGTCATAAACCGGTGAATGCATCCAGATAGTTGTTGTTTCATCTGAAATGGCAGAATTGCAATTGTTGGTGACAATGTCGAAACGGGTGGCTGACTGGAGGGACTGTAAAGGGAATAAACCTGGCCCGGATTAACGCGAATTCCGCGCAACCATTGAATAAAGCCCGCTTCCTGAACGTCCATACCTTCCAGAAATTCACCGAAACCCGCTGTACCAATGAATAAAATTTTCGATAGATCCAGCGTCACATCTGTATTGGTGGCGCTGATCAGGTCCTGATATTTCGGGCCAAGGATAGYCTTGATATCAGACAACGCGCGGCGCAGSGATTGTCGGCCACTGTCGTAACAGGCWACGCCCCATAAAATATCCTGAAGAAACGTCCGCGTCCGGCGTCCAAATGGYGCGGTCGCCAGAAGGGCAAACAAGGCGCGATGCTTGATGCCGTTGATCKCGAATTCGTCTTTGTTGCGGGACCGTACGATACAGGCACCAAACAGGTTTATTTCAAGATATTTGTCTCCCATGTGTGCCATCTCCCCAAAACAGACAATCATTTATATTAAACAACATGCATATACCAACTCCAAGTGGCTTCACAGATTATTCACGCGTTCTAAAATTCCCGCCCGGRTAGACTGACCGAATGGTTAAAAATAAAAAGACGATTAATACAAAAGCAGTAAAAAAAATAGATATCCGGAATGTAAATGATGTGGTTGAATTTTATCTGGGCTGGAATGTCCATCGCGAAACGATAAAGACCATTATTCAGCAACGCGGGCTTGATGAAAATCAAACCACTACGCTGGACTGGGTTATCGATCTCATTGACCGGATTAGTGAAGAGGATCTGGAAGTGCCGGGTTGATTTTTATCAATCCGGATTTCTGTCAATCCGGCCTGTGATCAGAATAATACGCAGCTGTGCTAACCCAGCACGCCTGCGCTCGATAGCTCACGGGCACAATCCTGCAGGACGTTAATATAGCGGGTCTGTTCCCGTCGCGATTTCACTGCACTTTGTGGTTCCGAGACGCCAAGCACAGCCTTCAGATCTCCCGCAGTGCCGATGGGGACGGCAAACGCCATGACGCCTTCTTCAAATTCACCGTCAACAATGGCGTATTCCTGCTGTCTTACTTCGATAATTTTCTCCCGGATCACACTTCGATCAATGATCGCCAATGTAGTTCTGGCATCAAAATCAGAAGTTTCAACCAGGCTGGAGGCTAAATCCGGATCAGCAAAGGCAAGCAACATACGGCCAATTGCAGTGTGTAATAATGGCAAGCGGCTGCCGATGGTGAACCCGAACGATATTGGTGAGTTTGTCAGGGTGGATTGCGCAACATAGACCGCGATATCGCCGTCCAGCATCGCTAACGAGATTGCCGATCCTAAATGTGCGGCGTATTTATTGAGAATAGGCTGAATATGGATGCCAAATTGATTGCCGCGCAAAAACCCGCCAGCGAGAACCAGTACACGATGGGTCAGCGAGAAGTTTCGACCCGATTTTTTGACATATCCAAGATGTACAAGGGTCAGCACAAGGCGGCGAACAACAGCACGATCCAGCCCGGTTATCCCGGCAATGCGCGCCAGCGTCAGTGTAGCCTGCGAATCATCAAAGGATTTTAGAACCGACATGCCCTTGATAAAGGTACCGGAAATGTCCCGATTTTGTAATTCATCGTTATCATCAATGCTGAGCATAACCACGGGCTGCCTCTAATTAAATATAAGTATGTTCAATGTATATAGTTGAATGCGCTTACTATAGCTGTCCCGACCGGTTCGTTGATATCTGTTGTTACTATTCCGGATATTTGATCACTGAATGGCATTTCCATACCTGTCCTGTGGACCCAAATTCGGTTTAGTTGTGCGTTATACGACCAAACTTGCAATATGTGACGGGGACCAAATCGTCACGGGGAGACTGCAATGATTAGCCAGGAGCTAAACGACACCCTGACCCGCACAGGACCAGGTACAGATGCCGGTGCCGTGATGCGTCAATACTGGCAACCTGCCGCACTGGTTGACGAACTTGCAGGCAAGCGCCCGGTGGTGCCGGTAAAATTGCTCGGCGAGGATCTGGTGCTTTTTCGCGATAGTGAGGGCGAATTGGGGTTGATTGGTCGCTCCTGCCCGCATCGGGGTGCCGATTTGAGCTTTGGTCGCCTTGAGGACAACGGACTGCGGTGCTCTTTTCATGGCTGGCACTTTGATCGCAATGGCCAGTGCGTTGAACAACCCGGGGAACCGGAAGGTTCGCGCATGTGCGAAATGATCAAGACGATCGCCTATCCGGTTGTTGAGAAAAACGGTATCGTCTTTGCCTTTATGGGAGAGGGCGAGCCGCCTGAATTCCCCAATTATGATTGTTTTCGCGCACCCGAAAGCCACGTATTCTCGTTCAAGGGCCGCTGGGATTGCAACTGGTTACAGGCGATGGAAATTGGTATTGATCCAGCGCACGCTTCATTTCTGCACCGGTTTTTGCAGGACGAAGACCCGGATGATGGATACGGTAAACAGTTCCGCGACAAGGCCGCCGGTACCGATATCCCGATGACCAAATTGCTGCGGGATTATCCGCGTCCCGAAATCACAGTTGAAGAAACCGACTACGGTTTGCGTTTGATTGCACTTCGGCACATGGAAAATGGCCGTACTCATGTGCGGATCACCAACCAGATATTCCCCGAAGCGATCAGCATTCCAATGTCGCGGGAAATGATCATCACCCAGTGGCACGTGCCGGTGGATGATGAAACCTGCTACTGGTATGCGATGTTCACCAGCTTTGACAAACCTGTCGATAAGGACCTGATGCGGGCCCAGCGCCTGAAAGAACACAGTCTTCCGGGATATATCCCTTTGAAAAATGCATCAAATCATTATGGGTACAATCCTGATGAACAAAACGATGTGACCTATACCGGCATGGGTCTGGATATCAATGTCCACGATCAATGGGCTGTGGAATCCATGGGCCGCATTCAGGATAGAACACAGGAACATCTTGGCCGAACCGATGTTGGCATCATGAAATATCGCCGCATGTTACGTCGAGCGATCAAGGACCTGAAAGAAGGCAATATTGATCAATTGCCGATGCACGGGTCGATTAATCCCCGGGACGTCTTTGGCCCGATTTCCAACGATACCATTGCAGCGACMGAMGCCTGGCAGGATGCTTTCACCAAAAGTGATACGGAGCGCCGGAAAAATTGCAACGATTGGGATGCGGTCATTTCTTCGTAATTTCGGCTGAACTCTAAAAAGCCAAAACCATGATATGATTGATAGACGGGGGGAGCTGGTCCAGGTGTCTGACATACAAAATAAAATTGAATCGGGTGCACTGGCACAAGCCGGGTTGCTGAATGAACAAACGATTACCGACGCGGCCGCGCTGATCGCTAAAGTTTGCAAGAGCGCTGTTGAGACGGTTCGAATTTTGTTCACCGATCAACACGGCACCTTGCGTGGCAAAACCATCGTCAGCAACGCACTTGTCTCGGCATTCACAACCGGCATTGGCGTTCCTTCGACATTGCTTTTGAAGGATACATCCCAGAGAACGGTGTTCCCGGTGTGGGAACAGGAAACCGGAATTGCATCCGGCCCGATGCGTGGAGCCGGTGATATATTGCTGGTTCCGGACCCATCGACATATAGAGAACTCCCCTGGTCACCACATTCAGCATGGATACTTTGTGACACCGTGTTCAAATCCGGGGCAGTTATTCCCTTTGATCCACGCACAGTTCTAAAAACCGCACTCAATCGGCTGGAAAGCAAAAACATTGCGCTGGTTGTTGGCCTTGAGGTTGAGTTTCACGTTTATGATCTTGTTGATGCAAAACTTGATCATGCAGACGCGACTATGCCAGGACAACCACCGCAAACCCGCCTGATTGCCAAAGGTTATCAATTGCTGTCAGAAAGTCGTTACGGCGAACTTGAAGAAATCATGGACGATCTGCGCCGCAATTGTCAAAAAATGGGTCTGCCGGTTCGGTCAATGGAAGCGGAAATGGGTCCGAGCCAGTTCGAATTTACCTTTGATCCTGCCAGCCCGCTCACCCATGCCGACAATATGGTGATGTTCCGCACCATGGTGAAAGAAGTTTGCGCCCGCAAGAATATGCACGCTACCTTTATGTGTCGCCCCAAAGTCGAAAACGGTGCTTCAAGCGGCTGGCATTTACACCAATCGCTGGTCGATTGTACGTCGGGTAAAAACCTGTTGATGCCGGATAAGGCTGGTGAATTAACCCCTCTTGCCAGTCAGTGGATTGCCGGGTTGCTCAAGCACGCCAACGAGAGCTGCCTGCTCACAACACCGACGGTCAATGGCTATAAACGCTATCAACCGTATCAGTTGGCCCCGGACCGCATTCAATGGGGCGAAGACAATCGTGGCGCAATGATCCGCGCCCTGCTGCAACCCGGTGAAACGGCCAGCCGTATTGAGAACCGTGTCGCAGATCCAACAGCCAATCCGTACTATTTTATGGCCTCGCAAATCATCTCCGGGCTTGGTGGAATTGAAGCAAATTTGACTGCACCAGCGCCAGTGGAAACGCCTTATTCCGGGGACGCAGAAAATTTGCCAAAAAGCATGATCGCAGCAGTTGATGCTTTTGAAAAATCAAAGCTGTTTCGCAATCATTTGGGCGATCCGTTTGTCGACTATCTCACGACCCTCAAAAAGGCCGAGTGGGATCGCTATCTAATGACGGTATCGGAATGGGAACAGGCAGAATATTTCTCGCTTTTCTGAGTGGAGCGATAAAGCGAGCAACAGCCGAAGATATCCATCAAGGTGTGATTCCTGCTCGCGCCAGGCAGGGCACATAACCTGGCCCGATCGATTACACCACTTGATTTCATTGATATATAACAATTATTCGACATCACAGCGAACGACTTTTTGACATTCAGGATTCCCGGAATCCATAATTTTTACCGACACTGACTCAATTCCCGCATCCCTGCCAGGATATCCGCCACAGTCTGGATGGCTGTTTTGACGTCCTTGTCGGAAGTTTGCCAGTTCACAACACTGATACGCATGGCCGTTTTTCCACGCCATGTGGTGCCGGAAAAAAACACTTTACCAGTGGCATTAATGGCTTCAATGACATGATCGGTGAACACATCATTATCTGCATCGCTTGCGCCCTTGCGAACAAATCGAACAAGCCCCTGATTAAGCCCCGGTTCCACGATCATTTCCGCTCCGGGTAATCCGCCAATTCCGATGACCATTGCATGACAATATTCGCAACACCGATCAACCAAATCAGCAACACCCTCGCGCCCCAGCTCCTTCAATGCAGCATAAACCGGTATGCCCCGCGCCCGTCGTGACCATTCCGGGTTCCAGTTAATCTGGTCCCGTGCTGACTGGTTTTGGGTGACATAGGATGCTTCAAGTGTCATCGCGGCGCGGTGGGCTTTGCTATTGCGAACAAAACAAATGCCGCAATCAAACGGCGCATTGAGCCATTTATGGCCGTCGGTAACCCAGCTGTCAGCCTGATCAATTCCATCGACCAGATGCATTCTGGATTTGCTGGCGCGCGCAAATAATCCAAACGCGCCGTCAATATGGGTCCAGGCTCCGAACGATTTGGCAATCGGGATCAAGCTGTTGAAATCATCGAAAATACCTGCATTCAGATCAGCAGCATTTAGAACCACAATTGCCGGTCCCGGATGTGCCTGAAGTGCCCTTGTCAATGCAGCCGGGTCCATGCCGCCCGAAACATCTGTTTCGATAGAAATTATACTTTTGCGACCAAATCCGAGATAACGCAGCGCCCGCTCCACTGATCCATGATGGTGGTCAGTGGTGAATATTGCAATCGGGGGCGCTCCAAAAAGACCGTCTTCCTCGACATTCCAGCCTTTTGCATCCAGAAGCGCGTGCCTCGCCGCTGCAAGCGCTGTCATATGCGCCATTTGGCACCCGGTTGTGAATGCGAAAGAGGCTTCCCGCGGTAGATCAAACAATTGTTTGAGCCATTCCCCGGCGACTTCCTCGATGATTGCCGACGCGGGAGAACACGTATAAAGCGCGGCGTTTTGATCCCACGCGCTAACAAGCCAGTCGGCAGCCAGAGCTGATGGAAGGATGCCACCAATAACCCATGCAAAAAATCCACCTGACGAACTTCCCAGCAACCCGTCCCGCGCATTATTGGCGATAAAATCAATCACTTCATCAGCGGGTGCGCCGGTGTCAGGCAATCTGCAATCAAATGCCCGCCGTAATTGCTGTTCGCTAACCGTCGCATTTATCGGCGATGACCCAGGAGATGAAAGCCACTCGGATGCATGAAATTGCGCGCGGGAAAGGGCGTTGAGCATATTAACTCCTCCATTGGCCTCCAATGTGTATGTTGATCAAAAGCAGAGCTATCCGTTTCTTGCGCTGACAGGCATATTTATGTTCGCTATGCTGGAGAGCCCTGCAATCGGGCTGAACGCAAACCATCTCTCCTGACCCAAACTAAAATCACAAGACTGGAAATCACATGTCCGCCTATTTGATCGCCCGTGTTCGCATTAAGGATCTGGAAATCTACAGGGATTATGCGCTGTTGAGCAAACCCTCGATTGAGGCTTTTGATGGTCGTTTTCTGGCCCGTGGCGGAGACGTGGAAATACTGGAAGGCGAAAGCGATTTTGATCGGATGGTGGTTGTTGAGTTCAAGGATATGGATACCGCCCGCAGCTGGTACAATTCTGATCTTTACAAAAAAGCCCGGGACGTTCGCAATCCAATTTCACAAGCCGTGTTTACGCTGGTAGACGGAATATAGGCCACAATTTTATCGACATCGATGAATGAGGAATTTGACGCATGGATTATCATCTCAACAATAAATCCGCGCTGGTGATGGGCGCATCCAAAGGCCTTGGATTTGCGATCGCCACCGCATTATCCGGCGAAGGCGCAAAAATCGCCATCATGTCCCGCAGCAAGGATCGTATTGAAACTGCCGCCAAAGAGATCGGCGCATCGGGGATTGCTGCTGATTTGTCTGATACTGACAGTCTCAAACAGGGCCTTGAAGATACCAGACAGCAAATCGGCAACCCGGATATTGTGGTGATCAACACAGGTGGGCCACCCAAGGCAAATTTTCTTGAAACCACACAAGGCGACTGGGCCACTCAAACCAACAGTTTGTTAAATGCCACCATTGAAACAATCCGGTTTGTGCTGCCATCGATGCAGCAAAAAAAATGGGGCCGTATTCTGATTGTCACCTCGATTGCCGCGCAGGAACCACAACCCGGATTGACATATTCGAACGTATTGCGTGCCGGGTTACATGGTCTGGTCAATGATCTATCGCGCCAGTTTGCCGGAGACGGCATCACGATCAACGCCATCATGCCTGGCATTATTGCGACCGACCGGGTAACCGATCTCAACATGAAGATTGAAAACTTCCGCGACAAAATCCCTGCACAACGGTTCGGCAAACCTGAAGAATTTGCCAGCCTTGCCTGTTATCTTGCATCGCAAAACGCCAGTTATCTTACCGGTCAGGCGATCGCCGTTGACGGTGGATATCTGCAAGGCATCTAGGTCCGGGGTACGGGGCTATCCATCACAAAACCAGTCGGTCCGGCGCGGGCATCAACACCGCTCCGGGCCGTTTTTACTATTATTGGCTGCCCGGTTCATGGTTCGGGAATCAGCCCCGCACAGGCAACGCACAAGCACTTCACGTCAGTTGGTCAAATTAAGTATAACATTGATATAATTCATTTTATTGAGTCTGCCGACGCATAATAATTGCTATAGGCTTTAATATCTGGTTCTATGCCGCTTACCCTAACATACCCGGATTGCATGAGATGGCGCGCATTACGCAGGAAATTGTCGAAACCACCTGCGCTGAAGAAGACAGGGAAACTGTCATCTGGGACGATGATCTTTCCGGATTTGGCCTGCGCGTCAAACCATCAGGCATCAAATCATTTGTCGTTCAGTATCGCAATAATGACGGGCGCTCTCGGCGGATAACCATTGGCCGCTATGGCAAATATTCACTTGAGGAAGCCCGGATAGAGGCTCGTCATTTGTTGCTGGAAGCTGGCCGGGGAGATGATCCGGCCGAGACCAGACCCAAAGGTTTGTCGGACTGGACCATCGAACAGCTTTGCGGTGATTATTTGCGCCGCGCTGAAGCCGACAACATTGTGACCCGTCGCGGTGTACCTAAATCAGCGGCAACGCTGGCGACAGACAAAGGACGGATCAGCCGCCATATTCTTCCATTGATCGGCGCACGCCGGGTACAGGATCTGGATCGCCGGGATGTTATGAATATGTTTCATGATATCAAAACCGGCAAGACCGCAGCGGACGTCAAAACAGGCCATCGCGGCAGATCCATCGTCACCGGCGGACCGGGCACCGCACGACGGACAATCGGTCTGTTGTCCGGCATATTATCCCACGCGGTTGAAACCGGTTTGATTGTTCATAATCCGGCTCGCAATCTGCAATTGCCTGCCGATGGAAAGCGCTCGATTCCCGAACCCGATACGATCTATCCGGCGCTTGCCCAGGCGTTAAAACTTGCTGAAAACCGGTCTGTGCCCTGGCAAGCGATGGAGATGGTGCGGCTCATTACATTTACCGGTTTGCGCAAGGGTGATGTGATGTCACTTGAATGGCGCAACGTTGAATTTAACGATAGCTGTCTGCTTGCTGCCCATTCATCCACCGGCAATACAATGCTGCCGCTTTCAAAAGCTGCCCTTGCTGTGTTGAAATCGATCCGCGCACGAGAAAATGCCGGTGCATTTGTATTCCCCTCCAGCCGATCTGCGGACGCACAATTTGGTGGCATGCCGCGCGCCTGGAAACGTATCATGATCAACCCGGAGCTTGATCCCGAACATCAGGCAATTTTGAGCAAACTAACAATGCAGGGATTGCGACAGGCTTTCACGTTACTGGCCAACCGGCTGTACATTAATTTGTCAGCGGCCAACACATCTTTGGGTGCTATCCCGGGTTCATATAGTCCGCCAGATGCCCGATTGCTGGAGGCTGTAAACCGGATTGGCAATCACATCAACGGATTTTTTGGTCATGTCGAAGAAGAACCCGTCGCACCGCCACCACCCGTGCGTAGCAGATATGGTGCCCGCAGCCGCCTGTAAGCCATCCCGGCCTAGCGCAACAGAACAAGAAACAGGATACCGATTGTCACAAGAGCAATTCCGGCCAGTTCGGATTTGGCAATTTTCTCGCGGAATACAAACCACGAAACAATGAATGTAAATAGCAGTTCAACCTGCCCAAGCGCCCGCACATAGGCAGCGTTTTGCAAAGTCATTGCCGTGAACCAGCCGACTGACCCGAGCATCCCGGCAAGGCCAACAATGCCGGTAATTCGCCAATGCACTAAAACGGCTTTTATTTGCCCCGGATCACGATACAACATGTAACCCGCCATAATGATCGATTGAAAGGCAGTCGCGCATGCCAGAGTTACCGCTGCCCGAATAACAAAGTCACCACTTTCCAGTGACAGGGACGCGGCGCGAAAGCCAATTGCCGACACACCGAACAGAGCACCGGACCCGATACCAATCAGGGATGTAGGTTCCAGACATTGCCTTGCGATATCGCGCAGATTTAATGTTAGACGGGTCAATGCAATCATCACCACACCAAACAGGCTGATGATAATTCCAAATACAGCACCGGTACTGACGGTTTCACCCAGAACGATGACGCCAAAGACGGCAGTCTGTACGGTTTCGGTCTTGGAAAATGTTGTGCCGACAGCAAAATTGCGAAATGAAAACAAATAGATCAGCAATGTTGTTGCAAGAATTTGCGCAAGGCCGCCGACCATCACAAACATTGCAAAATCTGAATTCATATCCGGTAATGAATARYCYCCGAWKTGMACCAGWCCGGTCACATATAACAGAGCCAAYGGTGCRGCCCAGGCAAAACGGGCGAAAGTTGCGCCCAAAGTGCCAATACGTCCCTTCAGGTGCTTTTGCAGCATTGAGCGGATATTTTGCATAAAAGCGGCAAATATCGTTATGGGAATCCAGAGTTCCAAAATTACCTCAATCGTTTTCAAAAACGCCAAACAATCACAACGGGGATTGCCACGCAACAGAACCATCGTTGAAGATTGATAAACCATATCGCCACACCGGCCAATCAATTCACCGCTTCTTTGCTGTTTGTAATAACCCTTTCCATATACTGACAAAACCAATGTCATCACCCGGGCCTGTGCTGTTTGAACAGACCGGCGGTGAGATTATCCAAAGAAGCGGATCGATGGAAAAGAACGACATTACCAGGCTTGAACTGGATCTGCTTATCAAGGCCATTGATGAGCGATATGGCTATGATTTTTCACATTATGCCCGATCCTCGTTTCGTCGCCGTGTCGAGAAAAAGATCTCCACGCTGGATATTGATCACATTTCTCAACTCATCCCGCTGTTGCTTCACGACACGGAATTTTTCAATGATCTGCTGAAAAATTTCTCGATCACCGTCACCGAGATGTTTAGAGACCCGGAGTTTTTCAAAGACATCAGAACCATCCTCATTCCCAAGCTAAAGACCTACCCGTTTATCAGGATCTGGCATGCGGGATGTGCGACGGGCGAAGARGTCTATTCCATGGCAATWWTGYTGAAGGAAGCAGRGCTGCTCGAGCACTGTCARATATATGCAACCGACTATAATTGCGATGCCATCAAGATAGCCGAGCGCGGCATATACCCCCTCGAGCTGATGGCTGGATATTCCAATAATTATCACAAGGCAGGCGGAACCGGAGAATTTTCCGATCACTATCGCAGCCAGTATCAAAGTGCAAAATTTGACGACAGCCTGAAAAAAAACATCACATTTGCCAACCACAATCTGGTCTCGGACGGCGTTTTTGGTGAAATGCATGTGATCATCTGYCGYAATGTCATGATMTATTTYGATCCAACCCTGCAAARCCRSGTKTAYACGCTGTTTSGGGACAGCCTGGTGCATCGCGGGTTTTTGTGCCTCGGGAGCAAAGACAGCGTTGTCTATTCCAGTGTTGCGGATCAATTTGAAACACTTTCGGGCAGGAATAGAATCTACCGAAAAATACCAATATCAATGGCTGATTCGGAGTTGAAAATTTCCAATGGATAACAAATATCGCTGCATTGTTATCGGAGTTTCTGCGGGGGGTATGGATGCACTCAGCCGTTTGCTGGGTGCCTTGCCCGCCAGGTTTGTGACACCTATAATCGTTGTGCAGCATCTGTCTTCAGACGCTGATGATCATTTCCGGGCACAATGTTTTGATGAGAGGCTGGACCTTGTCACCAAGCTCACGGAAGACAAGGAGACGATCCGCGCCGGACATATTTACCTCGCCCCGGCGGATTATCATGTCCATGTTGAAGACGATTTGAGCCTGAGCCTGTGCACCGATCACAAGGTTCTATATGCCCGCCCTTCCATCGATGTATTGTTTGAAAGTGCGGCATTTGCTATCGGCAAACACTTGATTGGAATTGTCCTCACCGGTGCCAACAGCGATGGTGCAATTGGCCTGCAATCCATAGAGAAAAGTGGCGGTCTGGTGATTGTGCAGGACCCTTTGGATGCACATTCAAGCGCCATGCCGCACGCCGCTATCAGGGCCTGCAAGACACCCGTGATCTTGCCACTTGATGACATTGCCGAATA
>JAESRR010000207.1 GCA_016764535.1 Cohaesibacteraceae bacterium
GGGGCCTGTAGCTCAGTTGGTTAGAGCCGACCGCTCATAACGGTCTGGTCGTAGGTTCGAGTCCTACCGGGCCCACCATTCCATCTTCCTTTGTATATGCAGATTGCCACCTGGTGGTAATTGCTACGATGTTTCCGTGGGTTACTGGGATGTTGAGGGTGTTCGTATGGTTGTGAAACTGGATGATTGCCCCGGATATCCGTTATTTTGTTGAAAGTCTCTTATCGCCTGATTTGGGACCAGACGTTTGGTTGAGGGGATGCAGAGGTGATTGTGTTCAGGCCGGGGGAAAGCCGAGTAGTTTTCTCTGGGAGGTCCAATCATGGGGCAGCGTTGAAATTCGGCGCAGGCGTTTGATTGTGAGATCTAGCGTTCGTGCAGTGCTTCACTGGTTGATCGCAATATGGGTGACAGGATGTAATCCATAATGGTTCTGCTACCCGTTTGAATACTGCTTTGAATTTGCATGCCCGGGTAAAGATTGTAACGCTGCTCACCATTGGTAAACCAGGCCTGGTCTGTCTCTATGCGAATTTTATAAAAAGCAATACCGCGATCTGTGACGAGAGCATCGGCACTGATGTGGGTCACTTTTCCGATGAGTTCATCAAAAACCTGAGCGTCGGCAGACGCCAGCTGTAACCTTGCAACACTGCCGATTTTGACAAAACCAATATCCTGTATTGGTAGTTGGGCTTCGACGACCAGCTTGTCGGCGGAAGGCACAATTTCAAGAACGGTGCTTGCGGCCTTCACCACACCGCCATGCGTCGCTACATGGATTGTTTTTATAATGCCGTCGACGGGTGCACGTAATACTGTCCGGGACAGGGAATCCTGAAATCTGATCAAGCGTTCGGAAAGTTCTGCAAGACTTCTGGAAATCCGGTCACGTTCCGTTCGAGCACTTTCAACAAAGCGGGCGCGGATTGAATCAAGCCTGGCTTTGGCTTCATCAATAGTTGCTCTGACACGCCCCTGAGAGGCTTTGAAAATCGCAATATCGCCTTCCAGATCTGCAGCCTGGCGCAACAGCACAAGATGTTTCATACGATTGCTTAATTTCTGGGCCAATAGATCTTTGCTAATTTGTACCTGCTCCTGGAGGAACCCAAGGACAGATACGGTTTTTTCAAACCTGGCGTTGACCTCGATTAAATTTTGCTGGCGCTGCGCGATCAGTTTTGATTGCACAGATAGATCTGCCAGCAGATTTTCTTTCCTTGCGCGAAACAGCTCATTTGCTTTTTTTGCCAAATCCGGGTGCTGTGCAAAAAATCCAGTGTCAAATTCAATTTGATCATCCAGAGATGCCTCTGCGTCCAATCGAAAGATATCGGTGTTTAGCGCAGCAATTCGTAGTGCCAGTTCGTCTACTTCAGCCTGGCTTCGTGTTGGTTCAAGGATGACAAGCGGTTGGTTCTTGGTAACTGATTGCCCTTCTTCAACAAGAATTTCGCTGATTATGCCGCCTTCAAGATGTTGAATTTGTTTAACTCTTGTTGCGGGTACAACCTGCCCGGTGGCAACGCTGAATATGTGAAGCTCGCCGATACTGGCCCAGACAATCAAGGCGACAAAAGCGGCTATTCCCAGCCAAAGCATCCGGCGCGTAGCGATGTCCGATGAGTCCAGTTGAGTGTTGTGATTGGGTTGTTTTGTCATTTTACAGGCGCGCCGGAACGTGGTGCAGTTAATCCAGTCTGGACCAGTGCGGGAACAGGCTTTAGATCAAGATCAAGGATATGACTGGCACGTCGGGTCATGTCCGTATCTTCGGAAATAACAATGGTTGTACGGCGCTCACGTGAAAACCGGTTCATTGCGTTGTAAACGCATTCCCGTCCCGCAATATCAAGACCTTCAGTTGGTTCATCCAGTATAATAACGGGAGATTTGCGCACCAGTGCGCGTGCAAGCGCAAGTCGTTTGCGGATACCCAAAGCCAGGGTTGCCCCGCCTGCAGTGATAGGCATTTCCATTCCGTGCATGTTTTCTTCGATATATCGTTTCAGCCCGGCGTCTTCAATGATTGCCAGTAGAGCATCATCATCAATGTCCGGATTGACGTTTTGCAAATTGGTTTTGATGGATGCATCAAAGAAGGCAGGTTCCTGAGGCAGATACGAAATCTGATTTCGCCACCAATGCGGTGAAAGCTGTCGCACATCTATTCCGTCGGAAAAGATCTGTCCGCGATCCGGAACCAATAATCCAAGCAACAATCTTATCAAACTTGTCTTGCCCGTCCCATTTGCTCCCTTAATAACCAACACCGCGCCTTTTGGCAGAGAGATTTGTAAATGTTCAAACAGGGGAGCAGGCATGCCGGAATGTGTGAACGAAATATCCCGAAACTCAAGTAGCCCGCTACAGCTCTTGTTTGGAATATTTTTTCCTTCTGCGGTTTCCAGTGCCGATATCTCACGCAGTTTGGCGAGGGCGTTTGTTGCCCGGGCGAATACAGGTGTTAGCTGGGCAAAACGTGATACAGGCGCAAGAGCGCGGGCTGCAAGGATGTTGGCTCCGATAAGAGCACTGACATTCAACTCGCCTGCAACCACATATGTTGAACCTATTGCTATGATTGTAGCGCCCAATAATACCTGCAGGGATGCAATTGAAATTTCGATACTTCCCTGGCCCTGAACCATGTTTGCCCGGGCAACGGAGAGTTTTGTTGTCGTCTCTGACCAGCTTTTTACGAGCCAGCCTAATGGATCGAAAATACGGACGGTATCSGGAGAKCGRATTGCRTTGTTGAATATTACGCTGGTTCTTGCATTGGCKTCTTCAAGGCTCTTTTGGTGTTTTTCCTGCAACAACCGGCTGATGAAACGAAGCGGGAATACGGCTAATACAAAAAGCGAACATACCAGCCCAAGAGCCGGGTTCAAAATATACAATGTGGTAATGAACAAAAGTGCGAACGGTACATCAAGCACTGCGCAGAGATTTGATGCATTGAATGCCGAAGACACGTGTTCCAGATTGCGTTGTATCTGAAACTGGTTTTGAGCAGTTTGCGTATCGAGCGCATCGGTCCTGCAACTGGCAAGCAATCCAAATGCGCCAATCGAAGTGTTGATTTCAGTTTGTAAATTCGTGCCACGAGCGAGTTTCAAACGTAGTTGTTTGAACGCAAACTCCATTATCAGCGCCAGCAGCATGCCTACCGACAGAGTATACAATGTTGCATCTACGCCATACGTCACGTAACGCCCCAAAACCAGCATGACRAACACAGGTGAAGCCAGAGCCAATATATTGGCGACRAGAGATAYCAAAAGCAGTTCAGCTGTTCGACGGGGAGTGTTGCCCAACCGGCTGAGAAGTTCTTTCATAATGAGGCCTAATGCAGATTAACGCTGGTCCAGCGATTTCTTTTAGGGGACTTGTTGCCTGTGCGTTTAATTAGATCAGCATCGGGGCCAACAAGTTGACCGGTAGCCTGTAAAATTTCAAATGCTGCGACCAATACGTCAGCATCCATTGATAATGTATCAGACAGCGCATTGAAGTGGGCGCTCTCACCTGCAAGGACATCGATCAGTGACCGGTTTCCCAGTTTTCTTTCCTGTCGAGCCAGTTTCAAAAAAGCATGGGCGAGGCTTGCCTGGTCGCGTAGCAGCCGGGCAGTGGCTTTGGCCGTCTCATATTTTTCCCACGCATTGAGAACAGTTTCGTCTACTTGATAGCGCGCATCGGCCAACCGGCTTGTGGCTGCTGTGTAGTCACTATTGGAGGCTCGTGATGAGTTGATTGATGTGAAACCGAGATTAAAAGGCAAACTTAACTGGATTTTGACCGAAGCTGATCTCTTGGTTCCAACAGAACCGCCAACGTTTCGATTTAATTCGGCTTTGCCTACCACTTCCAGCCGGGGCAGGAATCCGCCGCGACCAGCCTCATTTACTGATTGCTTTGCTACCAGTTCATCAACAGATGCTATTAAAATGAGCGGATTGTTAAATCGGGCTATTTCAAGGGCCTCGTGTACATTCCCGGGAAGTTCACCCAGCACAGATTCCAGAACCTTCATTGATTTGAGACTAACCGGCATGGTGTGAAAAAATCTGCGATATGTGTTCAGAGCTCTCCTCTGTCCACCTTTTGATCGAATGGTCCGGGCCTGTGCACCAGCCAGCTGGGTTTTTGCCTGCAGGACATCAGTGGTTAAACCGCCTCCGGCTCTGGCTTTCGCTTCTTCCAGCCCGGTTTGGCGTCTAACGTTTTGTTCAGAACGTTGCGCAAATGCAAATACCCCCAGGGAACGCTTTATTTCGATGGCCGATTTTACGGCCTCCAGCATGATATCCTGTCGGGTCTGAAACAAAACCAGCTGGGCACGCAAGTAGTTTAAACGGGACTTTTCGACTTTAGCGCCTGTCACACCAAAGTCCCAAAGCAGCTGGGTTGCCTCCACACTGGCGCTTGAGAAAAATAAATCAGACTTATCGGATTGCGGGTTTCGGATGTGTTCGCGACCCCGTGAAAGTTTGAAATCCAGCTCTGGATACCATGCGCCTTTGGACACACGAATGCGTTGTTTCGCTGCGTCAACATCAGCAATTGCAGCTGTCACCCGGTCATGATTGTTAACACTACGATAGATTGTGTTTGCAAAATTTTTTGATGCTGCCGGTAATGTATAACAATGTAATATAGCAAGCAATGTCACGAAAAAAACATTTCGCATCTGGAACACATTACACTTCCAAAGCATTGAAACCCCAGTCTACAAACCAGCCGTGAAAATCCAGAAATATCGTTGAAGTGTCAACAATATTCTACTTGAAATATAAAACTACGTCTCGGCAGAAAGAATTATCCTAAGGGTTGTTTACTTTACAAGCAAATTGTATTTGCACAGGTTGTATTCATCAGCTAAATACTGGGTTAATAATCTATTAATAAAAGTTATTTGGTATAAGATATAAATTGAATTGGCGTCTATTTAATGCGCGTCGAGGTGTTGATGGGTCGCTAAGCCACTGTGATTTCAGGCTGTGGTTTGAAGGGTTTGTATGGCAGTTCCAGCGGGTTTTCAGGAATTTTTAGCAGCAATTTCAAGTGGTGGTAACGTTCAAGTTGCGATCGACGGATTGATGGTAAACGTCGGGAATGCGGCTCGTAATGCCGGTGTTTCCGATGTCCAGATTGATCAAGCGTCCAATGCATTCAAAAATGCGTTTACCGATGCTACTTCAAAAAACCTGACCGTTGATGACGCCTTTGATTATGCCCTCGGTATATTTCAATCCCGGATCAAGTTTGTCGAAATTAGCGACATAGGTTCGCAACAACAAATACTTGAAGCAATCTCGAGTGGCCAAAACCTTGACCAGGTCATTGTCGCTGCTGACCACTCAACAGGATCTGACAATCAAAATGACGCGGGCGGCGTGCCTGGAACAAAATTTCTTCAAACGCTGGTTCAGGAACTTGCAGAGGGAAAATCCACCGATGACGCAGCCCGAACTGCCGGCGAAGTTTCCAGTATAGTTTCCCGGGTTGATGATCAGGAGCAGGTTTTTCTAACGTCTGATAAAGCCGGTCAGTTGATTGCCGCTTTGAACTCTGGCGAAAATCTTGATGAAGTTCTCAACGAACTGACTGATGGATCCGACCTTCAGGATTTTGAACGTTCATTCTCCCAAAATCTGGCATCGGGGGTTGATCCGGCCAAAGCCACCAGTGAGGCAAAAACAGCTCTTGCAACAGCAGTTCAACTGGAGGCGGAGGCACCGGTTAGTATAGCAACTGCGCTTGCAAGTGGCCAAAGTGTCGACGAAGCAATTAAGGAAGCAGGCGGGGGAGCCAACGCTGCAAATTTCGAACAGGCTCTGACCCGGAGTTTGCAAGCTGGAATTGCTCCGGACAGTGCGACAGATTCAGCAAAAGACACAGCGGTAGAAACTGAACTGGCTGATGCAGCTGCATCGAACAATCTGGTCGCAGCATTGGCTACCGGGCAGAGTGTTGACAAGGCGATCAGTGCCGCAGGTGGAGGAGATGACGGGCAGGATTTTGAACAGTCACTTGCTCAAAATCTTGCAGCCGGAGTTGACCCGGTGGCAGCTGCCGCCGTTGCACAGGAAACCGCAACGCAATCGAGCCAGGCTGAAGAATCTGCTTCCAACAACCTTGTGGCTGCACTGGCATCCGGTGAAAGTGTAGAACAGGCAATCGGAGAAGCAGGCGGTGATACCGGCACTGAAAATTTCGAAAAATCTCTTGCTCAAAATCTCGAAGCCGGAGTTGATCCCATTCAGGCTGCCGCTGTTGCAGTCGAAACGGCGTCCAACACCGATGAAGTTCAGGCAGTCGCCGCTGAAAACCCGGCTGTTGCTTTGGCCTCGGGCCAAAATGTCGAGCCGGAAACGCAACTGCCTGCAGAGAATGTAGTACAAGATACCGATATTGCGGAAGTATCCGTACCGGAGCCGGTTGTTCAGATTGCCGAAGTTTCCGTGACGACGGAGGTGCAAGCGGATCAAACCGAAGAACCGGTCGTTGAAGACACGGCGCAGGAAGCGGTCACTGAAGAGCCAGTTGAACAGGTTGCCGACGCGGCGGAAACACCCGAAGAGCAAGCGGATCAAACCGAAGAGCCGGCAGTTGAAGAAACTGCACAGGAAGCGGTCACTGAAGAGCCAGTTGAACAGGTTGCTGAGGCGGCGGAAACACCCGAAGAGCAAGCGGATCAAACCGAAGAACCGGTCGTTGAAGACACTGCACAGGAGGCCGTTACTGAGGAGCCAGTTGAACAGGTTGCTGAGGCGGCGGAAACACCCGACGAACGGGCTGAGCAAACTGAAGAACCGGTGGTTGAAGACACTGCACAGGACGCAGTCACTGAAGAACCAGTTGAACAGGTTGCGGAAGCGGCCGAAACACCTGAAGAGCAAGTTGATCAGGCTGAAGAGCCGGTGGTTGAAGACACTGCACAGGAAGCCGTCACTGAAGAACCAGTTGAACAGGTTGCGGAAGCGGCTGAAACACCTGAAGAGCAAGTTGATCAAACTGAAGAGCCGGTAGTTGAAGAAACTGCACAGGATACCGCCACAGAAGAACCAGTGGCCGAAGAAACTGTGGTGCAGCTGGCTGATGCATCTGATGCAATTCAAGGCCAAACAGATCAAACCGGCGAAACTGATTCCCGGGAACTGGTCGAGCAAGAGTCAGTTGGTACGGGTGTATCGGATAATGAAGATGGTCAAGGTTCGGCAGAACAACAAAATATAGAAGCCTCTGACACTCTGGAAGATCAGAAAAATCAGTCTGCTGGTTCCAGCCCTGGTGTAGCTGCGCAAAGCGGGACACAGCAATCCGGTTCTGGTTCATCGTCATCGAGTGAAAACACATCTACACCTGTTGTGTCTTCCTCGGTTTCCACCTCATCGGCGTTTGTTAATCCTTTTGCCTACAATCCGTTCAGCCCGCCAACAATTGGTAGCAGCAATAATGGCGGCCTCGGTACGCCAACCTCGTCCCAGCAATCAAGTTCAACCCAAACTTCCAGTTCCTCGACACCCGTTGTTGCAGCCTCACCTGCTCCGAGCGCAAGAACGACTTCATCTGCTCCGGTTGTCATTGCCAATATTGCTCCCGATACGGCTGCCGTCACAGCTTCCGGGGATGAAGACGTCAAACACATTATCGTCGCGCTGTCGGGAAGTGATGTTGACGGATCCGTCGGCAGCTTTAAAATTATCAGTGTTTCGGGCGATGGCGTATTGTATCTGGATATCGGCCTGACCAGTATCATTGCAGCCGGTGATACGATTGTAGCCTCGGGCAATAGTGCCCGTTTGTATTTCGTTCCCAATGCAGATTTTGATGGTAGCGCCAGGTTTTCCTATGCCGCAATTGATAGTCAGGGACTGCAGGATACTGGTGTGGCAACAGCAACAATAGCGGTTGCAGCGATAAATGACGCGCCGGTCAATACGGTGCCTGTTTCACTTACCGTAACTGAAGACATACCCACTGCCATTTCCGGTCTTGCTCTGGTTGATGTCGATGCAGGCACTCAAAGTGTTACAGTTACATTGGAAGTCACCAATGGTATGCTGGCGGTAAGCGGTGGTACAGCCAACATAACCGACAGCGGAACTTCCAGTGTGACGTTGACAGGTTCTGTTTCACAGATTCAGGCTACACTTGATGCGAATGTAATATTCACTCCAGCCAGCAATTATACCGGTTCTGCTGTTTTCACGATGACAAGCGACGATGGTGGAAATTCCGGTACGGGTGGTGTCTTGCAGGATATTGACACCGTTGGTATCTCAATCACAGTGGTGAATGACCTGCCCGAAACCATATCTGCAACGGGGGCTGGTGTTGAAGATGCAACATCCATTACGGTAGCTCTGTCGGGAAGTGATGTAGACGGAACTGTTGCAAGTTTTCGGATTGTCAGTATTCCGGATAATGGAAAATTGTATTCTGACTCAGGCCTGACCAGTTCAATTTCTGCCAATGATCTTGTTGCGGCATCCGGTAATGGCGCAAATGTTTACTTTGTGCCTGATTTGAACTTTAACGGGACCCCGAGTTTCACTTATAGAGCGATAGACAATACGGGAAGCGAAGATGCCAGTCCGGCAATCGCGAGTTTCACTGTAACCGCGGTCAATGATGCTCCRGTTGTAGAGGCTGGTGGCAAAGTGGTCTTCGTGGAAAATGATGCAGCAACAGTTGTTGATGCGGGTTTGGAACTGAGTGATATCGACAGTTCTGAATTGACTGGTGCAACCGTCAGTGTAACCGGCAATTTTGTATCTGGACAGGATGTTCTGAATTTTACCGCTCAAAATGGCATATCCGGGAGTTTTGATGGAAACAGCGGTACGCTGACTTTGAGTGGTGTTGCTTCTGTTGCCAATTATCAATCGGCTCTGCGCTCGGTGACTTATTTAAACGGCTCGGAAGATCCTCAAATCGGACCCCGGACTATTCTATTTGAAATCGATGATGGCTCGATTTTGAATGGRAAAAGCATATCCAGCGAAATAATTACCCTTGTCGATTTTGATGGAATTGTGTCGGCGGGWGGTTATGGCAACTATGCGAATGGTGTTGTTTTTGGCGGTATGCAATGGTCTGTTGCCGGTCAATTCCCACAGATAATTGACGGGGCATATTCCGCMGGGAACTGGAGTGTCGATGGCTCTGCTTCGCTGTCTACTGCTTATGGCAATGCGCCCGTTATGTCGATTACCAACGAGGGTGGTGATCAGTTCAGAGTTCAAAGTCTTGCTATTGAATCCATTGACGGCAGTCAGGAAATTACGGTAACCGGCATCTCCTCGGACGGCAGTACGGTCTATAACCAGTCTTTTGCTTTCTTAAAAAATGTGCCGCAAACAATCACGCCGTCACAGGAAAATATTGTTGAATTTCGCATCTCGGCTGGCAGTGGCTCGGCAGGCAAGTTTGTTGTCGATAATTTTACGTACGCGACAGGCAATCCCGTTACCTCAACTGTCACAATATCCGCTGTCAACGATTTACCTGAAACAGGTGCAACTGCTGGTTCCGGTCTGGAAGATGCTGCTTTCATTACTGTTACCCTCTCCGGGACTGATGTTGATGGAAATATTGCAAGTTTTCGAATTGTAAATATTCCTGGAAATGGAAAGTTGTATTCAGACAGTAGTTTGACCAATCAAATTTCTTCCAGCACAGATCTAGTGACGGCCACAGGAAATAGTGCCGAGGTGTATTTTGTTCCGAATGCCAATTATAGTGGTACACCGAGCTTTACCTATTCATCGATTGATGATCTGGGCGCTGAAGATCAAAGTCCGACTTCTGTGACAATTACCGTATCTCCCGTATCTGATGCACCTACATTAACAGTAACTTCAGCATCGGGTGATGAAGACACAGCGATCTTATTGACTATCTCTGCTGCGTTGACTGATGCAGACGAGACAATCACGTCCTATACGATTTCCGACATTCCAGCAGGTGCAACACTGTCGAATACAGCTGGAGAAAATCTGGCTATCGTCAATGGCAGTATCACACTGACGCCAACACAACTTGGTGGCCTTGCTATTACGCCGCTTTTGAATTTTGACGGCAGCTTTGATCTCTCAGTTACTGCAACATCACAGGATGGATCAGCAAGTGTTGCTACAAGTGGTTCTGAAACCCTGAGCGTGACTGTTGTTCCGGTATCTGATGCACCGACATTGACGGTGACTGCAGCATCGGGTGATGAAGATACAGCGATCTTATTGACAATCTCTGCTACTTTGACTGATGCAGACGAGACGATCACGTCCTATACGATCTCCGATATTCCAACAGGTGCAACCCTGTTGAATACCGCTGGAGACAATCTGGCTGTCGTCAATGGCAGTATCACACTGACGCCAACACAACTTACTGGCCTTGCGATTACGCCGCTTTTGAATTTTGACGGCAACTTTGATCTAGCAGTTACTGCAACATCACAGGATGGATCAGCAAGTATTGCGACAAGTGGTTCTGAAACCCTGAGTGTGACTGTTGTTCCTGTTAATGATGCTGCGGAAACCAGCGATGTTACGGTTACGGGTCTTGAAGACGCGCCTTCAATTTTGATTGCGCTTTCGGGGAGTGATGTGGATGGGACCGTTGTAGAATTCAAACTTATAAGTTTACCCGGAGACGGAACTCTGTATTCCGATACAGGTTTACAATCTCCGATATCCCTGAATGGCATTGTTGCGGCCGTAGGCAATACTGTAAATGTGTATTTCGTTCCTGATGCCAATTTCAGCGGCACGCCGACATTTACTTTTGCCGGAATTGACGATGACGGGTTGGAAGATGCAAGCCCGGCAACTGCAACAATCAATGTTACAGCTGTTTCCGATACCCCCGCATTAACAGTGACTGCTGCATCGGGTGATGAAGATACGGCAATTCCGTTGTCCATTACTGCGGCATTGGTAGATTCGAGTGAAACACTGACGGCAATAACTATTTCCGGCATCCCGGTTGGTTCAGTGTTGTCAGATTCCGGTGGCAACAGCTTTACACCCACTGTGGTAACAAGTGCCAATTTATTGGCGAGTGGCGATCTTGGAGGAAGTACTTATGTCGGGAATGGAACTCATAGTCAGAGAGCCGGCGGAATTTATGAATTTGATTTAACAACGCCTGTTGCGGGTTGGGCCGTTGTTGATGGTGGCACAATAATTGCCGGTGCCAATTATCTGGAAAATCGCAACAACAACCCACATATCTATGTAAATGACGGTGGAAATCTTACCAGCACCCAGAATATTTCGGTTGTTGCCGGAAATGACTATCTGCTGGAATTTGGTATCGGGGATACCCAGGTTCCCACGCTGGGTGCGATTACCGATACATCGGGTGGAGTTGCTCTTGTAGAAATACTTGCTGGCACTACGGTGATCGCGTCAAAAACCTACACGCCGGTGGACTATATTTATACACCATCCAGTGTTTGGCCAGGAGCGTGGGAAACTGTGTCTCTCTCCACCGGTGCTGTTGATGGGCAATATGCCGGACAAACGCTATCGGTTCGGGTGAATGTTTCCGGCGGCACTTTGTTTGTAGATGATTTTGATCTCACAGCAAATTATACCCAATCGGTAAATGTAAAAGACTGGGACACTGGTTCTCTCAAAATTACTCCGCCCGAAAATTACGATGGCAGCTTTGATCTGTCAGTTACTGCTACATCACAGGATGGCTCGGCAAGTGTTGCAACAAGTGTTTCTGAAACCCTGAGCGTGACTGT
>JAESRR010000052.1 GCA_016764535.1 Cohaesibacteraceae bacterium
GCGATGTTGCATTTGACACACGCCCGCCAAGCCATTCAAAATACCCCACCACATCGGAAAAAGTGGCATACGCCCCGGTGTCCCTGGTCCCGAGTTCCCAAGGTTCATTCGGAGCATTCAACAATGTGTCATGGGGCATGGAACCCAATCGATCAGATACCCATGCCATTCCATATCCGTGCCGCGAAAATACTTTATATGGTGAGATAATATAACTATCGATATCGTAGGATGATATGTCCAGCCCCCCATGGGCCGCGTGCTGAATGCCATCAACGATGATCACACACTCCGGCGAAACAGCCCGAATAGCCTTTGCAATAGCCGCAACGTCTACAGAAATTCCAGTTACCGGTGACGTATGTAGAATGGTTGCAACCCGGGTATCGCTGTTGATATGCGGTATATAGTTATCAACGGTTACAGTTCCCGAGGCGTCATCATGTGTAGCCGAACTATAGGTTTTACCAGCTATTTCTGACCATCTCACACAAGCGCTTCGCGACGCCGGATGCTCCAGTGTGCTTCCCAGTACCTCGCCACCATCGGGCGTTTCAAGGCATGCTGTGCGAATAAGTCTGAACAATAATTCAGTTCCGCTTTCACCAACAAATATTTGGCCCCCGATTGCATTAAGAAAAGTACGCGTGTCTTCTTTCGACTTTTCAATGACGGATACAGAATGGTGAGATGCAGGATTATCACGACCCTGATTATCCGGCACAGCTGCATATCGCGTCGAGGTTTCAACGACTGAATTTAACGTTAGGGCACCCCCCGCATTCTCAAAAAATATTCTTGGTCCCTGCACGTCACATTTATCGACTTGCGCAAATCTGCCTCGAATTTCATCCATCAGGCCTGGAACAACAGTCAGCATTGCATATCCTTTTGAAAACAAATCAAGAATGAAGGAAGGAAATCGGATATTTCCTGTAATTTGTACAATTCCTATCAGATATGGTTCAAATGATTTAGAGTGTTATTGTTCTACACTTCAAAGGAAATTGTTTTGGATATTCGGTTTCTGGAAAGCCTCGTTGCTGTAATCGATGGCGGCTCCATTTCAGCAGCGGCCCGGGCACAGGGGCTAACTGCCACAGCGGTCAGCCAACGCATTCGCGCGTTGGAAGTTGAATTTCAAACCGAATTGTTGATCCGAACCGGTCATGCTGCAATGCCATCAAGGACTTGCATTGACTTGCTTCCCAGAGCCCGGGATCTGATAATTCAAAGTGCTTGCCTCAAACGGGATTTTGGCCGCAATAGTCTTTCCGGTCCATTTTGCATTGGCGCAATCGAGACTGCATTATCTGAATTCATCCCGTCGATTGTTAAAACCGTATCCAGAGAAGCACCAGACTGCAATCTTTCGATTACACCAGGTACTTCAAGGCAGTTATTCGGGTTGTTGGAACGGGATCAAATCGATCTGGCAGTGCTGGTCGAACCGCCATTTGTCGTGCCAAAATCATATTTTGCAATCACACTTGTTTCCCAGATCTGGCTGTTAACCCAACACATTGATGCAGGGACAATCACTCGCCGTAGTTTGTTGGAACAACCGATCATTTTGTATGATCGACAATCATGGGGTGGTCAACTTGCATGGAAATGGTTGATCGACCGCATAAATCCGGAAAACATTCTGTGTGAGCTGGATGCCATGCGAACAATTATTGCAATGGTGGAAAATGGATTGGGAATTTCACTTTTACCAGCCTCGATCGGGTTGCTCGCCCACAAGGATGATTTATATTTCACATCCCCGGGACAGTCACTGCCGGAGCGCCAAATCGTGTTAATCGGGAAAAAGACGGAGATGCACCAACCGTTGTGTACATTGGTTCAAAAGGCGTTCAGGCAATTGGATGCGCAAAACGCATCAACTTGTTTTATGAAGGCCAATATCAAAATGGATAATTTTGGCCAGGGTTGATGGCTAAATTGAAGATTTACTTGCAGGGTTCTTGTCAGATTTTGGTAATTGAAATTCTTCAGGCCATCTAATTGGGCAAGAATACTGTCTGGCGTGTAGATACTGGACATTTTGTGTTAGTCTATAAACGTAGACAATTATCACGTTCGCAGCTTCTGGAGATCAATATGTCCGGATCCAAACATTGTTTCATGATTTTTCTTGTTTTTTCCATTCTGACCGTCGCTCCAATTCAGGATGTTGTTTCGCAAAGCCGGTTACCACATAATCCTGGCGACAGATTTGCCACAATCGCCTATTCAAAATCAGATGGGTATTGGGGATACTCATACGAATTTAATTCAGAACGAAAAGCAAATCGCGAAGCCCTGAATTATTGCCGCAATGCCGGTGGGCGATCCTGCCGGGTTGTTATGCGCGTCGCCAACGGATGTGGYGCWGTTGCCAGGACCAATCGCACATCCCAATATTATGCATCCACGGGAAAACGCAAAGCTACCGCGTTATCAAATGCCCTGAATARATGCAAAAAGAACACCGGAAARCAATGTTCGGTTATAGTCTGGGCCTGCACATCCGGTTGACACCTGGTGGCCCAATAAATTGGGCATAAATACAACCGCAATCACGTCAAATCCAGACAAACTGATTTTAATTCAGCAGTAGACAGCCGAAAACACATTATGCGTCCTGCCTGGTGTATCGGATGGATTGTCTCGCGCGCAATGCGACCCGATGATTAACCGGGCGATTTCGGGTACAGTCCCAATTCAAGCTTGTCTGCGGCAGACAATGCRACATATGTTGNNAAAAAATACGYTTWTTGGACATTCGCCTCTTTRGTTTTTCRTTRGAAMATCGTTCCAGTGGCAAGATAYTATGGATTGAKAATTTGARTRCTTATTCCGATAAACTCCTGAAACTTGTCGTCATGAGCGATATCCACTTATTGCCAAAAGGCGAGGTAAAGCGCGATCTTGACACCGCACCCCGCTTTAAAAGTGCCATCAATGACCTGAACAAATTTCATGCTGATGCCGACCTGTGTGTCTTTGCCGGAGACATTACCGAAAAGGCAGATACGAAAGCCTTTTCGCATTTTGATGAAATTCGCGCCGCCAATGGACTGACACAGAGAGTAATGCTGGGCAATCACGATGATCGAAACGTTTATTTGGCACACGCCAGTGACCCCATGCTTGATGAAAATGGTTTTGTTCAGGGATATGACGACATCAAGGGTCACAGGATCATCATGCTGGATAGTTCGGACCCTGGTGTGTTGCATAGCGGGCTCTGCGATCAACGTTTGGAATGGGCTGCGAAGTGCTTGAATGATGCAAGGACAACAGGTCTCAAAGTCATTCTTCTACTGCACCACAATCCTTGCGCATTACAAATGCCGGTAGATACCTATCGACTGGCCGAGCCGGAAAAATTACTCAAGGTTCTCCGCGAAAGTGAAGCCGATATTATTCAAATTTTAGCAGGACATTGCCATATTTCCTCGGCAGGAAGCTGGGGTGGTTTCCCGTGCGCTACAATTTCGGGCAACCAGCACAGGGTCGAGCCTTTTTTACGCGGTCGCACTGGTCAGCAGGTTTGTTATGAAGCCCCTGCACAATATGCAGTCATATTGTCTGACGGGATTAATTGTGCCGTTCACTTCCATAACTATGTGGATCACAGTGCCGTCATGGACCCAGGACATTTTCCTTGCAAGCTGGATCAAGATTTCGAAAACATGGATTAGCAAAAATTGTAGCATCATTATCATATGGGCATACAAAACTGGCGCCAACATTCATTTCGAGACGCTCTCAATTATTCAAGAAAATACCCGTCTCAACTAAGGATCGGTCCAGTTGGTCACCAATAAAAAATAATGCGCTTAAACCGTGGGTTTCTGCAAACCGGGGGCCATCAATCTCTCCCATAACCAACAGCGCAGTCGCCCATGCATCAGCCGACATGCAATCATCGGCAACGACAGTCACAGCATTCAAATTGTTACGAACCGGCGATCCTGTTGAAGGGTCCATGGTATGAGAAGATACAAAACCTTGCTGCACTACCTGATGTCGATAATTTCCCGAACTTGCAATGGCTAGATCATTGAGTTCGATCATATGTGCAATTTTGCGTGCTCGAGGGTCGGGTTCTTCCACTCCGATAATCCATGACAGCCCATTTGGTTTTTGGCCCGATGAGCGCATCTCTCCGTCGATTGCGACCAGATAATCTTCTATACTTTCTGCCTCCAGTACTTCGCACAATCGGTCCACTCCATACCCTTTTGCGATACCGCACAAATCAATTTGAACGTCAGAAACCCGCCGCGCTACACTGGCAACCGGATCGAACAAAACGGCAGCACCTGTCAGAAAACACGCTTTTTTGGCAACTCTAATTTTGTCCGGGTGAGGCCGCTTACGGTGTGGGCCAAATCCCCACGCATTTATTGCTTCGCCTACTGCCATATTAAATGCACCATTTGAAGCCGAGCCAATGTATTGAGCCCGCGCCAGTACTTTGCCAAAATGTTCAGGCACCTTCAAATTTGTACCCACCGGTGTCTGATTTAGCCGTACCAATGCAGATTGCTGCTTCCAGGGAGACATTTGATCATCGACTTCATTTACAGCCGCTTGCAATTGCGTACTCAATTCTTCGATATCGAGGCTTCGGGAACTATAAAAAACTGCCGAATATCGGGTTCCCATTGTCGGGCCATTCAAGGCATAACGTTTTGATATATTGGATGGAGTCTTTGATGAACCAACAATCGGCCCGGGTGTGATTTTATCAATAAACATCTTCCAAAAACCTCCCATCCTGTTTCAGCATCTCGTGATTTATTCCCATCGGCCTGCAAATATCATTGATGACAGTCCGTACATCCCGGGCCATCGCAACACCACCACAGACCATTACCTGTGCACCATCCGCTATAGCGGTTCGGATGAACGCTGCGTCTTCCAACAATTTGTCCTGTACATATTGCTTTTGTGCGATGCGGGAAAATGCGATTTTTCCGCCGGTGAGCCTGTTATCCGCATGCCATTCAGACAGGTTCTTTTCATATAAAAAATCATTCGCCGGATCGCGCCCCCCCCAGTAAAGGTACATGGGGCGCTTTCGCGTATTGCCACGAAGAAACCCTGCAAAGGGAGCAATTCCAGTCCCGGCCCCAATCATAACGACTGGCTTCATATTGGCATGTGGGCGAAACTGCGGATTTTCCCGAATAAAACCCTCAATCCGGTCGCCAGGTTTCAATTCATGCAGTAAACCCGAACAAACTCCACCTGGATGTTTGCTTACACAGATTTCCAAAAAACCATCCGCGTACCCTGAGGCAAGTGAGTAGAAACGTGGCGCACTGTTGCGGGATGATACAATGCCAATCAAATCTCCAGCTTCGAAACGCTGGCGACCATTGAGAATATTTGGCAATTTGAAACGAAGAATGACTTTGGGTGTTTCATGCTTGTGACCGTAGTCGTGCCTGTCAATCAATACATAACCAGCGGTTTTGGGGTGAATTGGAGTATGATCAAGAGCAAGAAGTGCATTCATCGAAGTACCAACGTCATCCCCCCATTCAGCAAATTGGCTCGCAGAACTCCGATCAATCTCAAAGAGGTTATGCAAACGCCGCAATCCTCTTGCTTGTAACGCCGCGTCGACATCGCCTGCGAACCCGCAGTATTTGGGAAAGCTTCGATCACCAAACCCGAGCACAGCAAATTGCATACCCGGCGAGACGTTCAACATTTCAAGTTTTGTCAAAAATTTATCTGCATTATCAGGTGCGCCGCCATCTCCGCTGGTTGCAGCCAAAATAAACAAATGGCGCGCCTGCGGATAAACCCTTTGCAAATTGTTCATTGGCGCGGTGCTGACCCTGTGCCCGTTCTTGACAAGGGCCTTGTGCAAAGTTGCCGCAAACCCCCACGTCGTATTTGATTGGCTCGCGACCAGAATGATGACGTCTGCTTTGCTGTCAGAGATATTGTTAGCGAGTTTCGGTATTGGTAACCGAGTGCGTTGCCACCAAACCCTCATGCCTGAATAAACCAGAAACAATGTACCAAGAGCACCCACACCAAGTAAGATCGCATACCACCAATACCCCTGGCCGGTATGGAGCGTATAAACAGCCTGATATATTTTTTGCCAGGTGCTATTGGGTATGAACGACAACATGGTGCCGGTTACCTGATCTACATATCCAGAACCCGATGCGGTTGTGATACTGAATACGTCTGTCACATCTCCCGCAACTGGGAACACCAGTTCCCGAAGATCTCCCAGGTTGATGCCTTGCAAAGCAACCAGGCCATCGATAGCCGTAGGTTCACCACCATGAACAAATTCCGGAAAAGGTACATATCCTGTGGATCCATCACTCAGAACATCGAAATTAACCAGTGACATCCAGACACCGCTAAGCGCGGTAACAACCAACAACAAGATGCTCAATCTACCAATTTTAATATGACTTGTTTGTTGAGCTGGTCCTTGAGGTTGACGAAGCAATCTTCGCCATCCTCCCAATCTTTTCGCAAGCAACGCCAACCCGGTCAGGGACAGAAAAACCATAATTGACGCGGTAATCCCTGTAATCAATCGCCCGGTATCACCAATAAAAAATGACCGATGCAATTCAGTCACAAACCCAAATACATCAGAAGGACTATAGATACCCAGGCTGGATCCCGACAGTGGGTCAACATGATCCGCTGTCAGTCCGGCATCACCATAATAATAAACCAGGAATGCACCGGACGCCTTGCGTATCAGTTTTTGTGGATCGGAAAACTTTCCGGAGACTGAATTCGCCAGTTCAGCAACGCTTCCATTCAAACCATTTGTTGAAGAGGCTTGTGACCATGAGATCACAGGTTCAAGAGAAAGTATTGATCCAGTGATTGCCATGAAAGAGACGAACAGGGCGGCAACAAGTGCCAGATAAGTATGTGAAATGCGGAACATGATTCAAATTACCCTTGTCGTGATCAAAAACTTACATCGATACAGAAAGGGAACGAATGAAACCGCGGCCTCCAACCGTCATACCCTTGTTGTCTTTTGAAAGTGAGACCACAGCGTCGTTGGTATGTTCACCCCCGTCTTCGACAGCCGTGTCCACATGAATTTGATAACCGGCATCAATCATTGCATCTGAAAGATTGGCCGTGATGTTCAGCGTTCTGCCGCTGCCAACGCTGGCTCCTGTTAAACCATCCACGCTCTCACCACTCCTTGAAACTGCCCGGACCCAACCACGCAAATGCCCGTAATATTTTTGTTTTTCACCCGCAATCCAAAGCGTTGAATCATAGCGGCCATCCGGCTTGGTGAGATAAACCGCAAGATATGCTCCAGGCCCGCGATAACTTTTCAATTCAGCAGTAATTATGACATCTCGCGCGATAGCTGCACGGGGAAGCAGAAGGGCGGTAGAGAGCAATAGAATGGTAATCAGCTTTTTCACGATTAACTCCATGGGTTGATGGAATTAGAAAACGCTTTCTAACTGTCGTTTACCTGAAAGTCTGAAAATATTCTGTTCAGGTTGATGTAAGGTTGGGACGGCATTGGGATAGAGTAAAACCGGAGATTTGTGTGCGGGTATTATTAATTGAAGACGACCATGTTCTGGGTGCAGCCGTCCGCGATCACGTATTGTCAATTGGTCATAGCGTGGATTGGTATCAACGACTGGATGAAGCAAGGCTATCTCTCCAGACCATCACCTATGAACTGGTTCTTCTGGATTTAAATCTCCCGGACGGCCGCGGGATGGATCTGCTGCATTCCCTGCGCGCCAGCGACAACCCCGTCCCTGTCATAATCATCACAGCCCAGGATCAAATCACAATTCGAATTGAAGGTCTGGAAAGCGGTGCCGACGACTATTTGGTAAAACCTTTCGATCTGGCAGAATTGGGTGCAAGATTAAACGCCGTTGCACGACGTTATGCCGGGCAGCCAAATCCACAGATCACCATGGGTAATGTCATTGTGGATCTGGGGCGTAAAATCGTTTCCGTATCCGGAAAATCCTGCTCTTTAACGTCTCGTGAATGGGCAGTACTTGATCGACTTCTGCGCCATCGCGGTGCAATCGTTAGCAAAACAGACATTGAAGACGCGCTTTATGCCTTCGGTTCCGAGATCGAAAGCAATGCTGTGGAAGTCTATGTCAGCCGGTTGCGCAAAAAACTGGGCCGTAACAGTATCACGACCGCACGAGGACTTGGTTACAGGATAGACGCACAATGAAAAATACCCACTCAATTGCCGCGCGTCTTGCAATTGGTCTGGCCTTTGGCACAGCTATTCTGTGGGCAGGAGCCGCAGCAATCACGCTGCTGGTTTTGCAAGCTGAACTTACGGAGTCATTTGACCGCACACTTAGACAAAGCGCTTTAAGATTGCTGCCATTGGCAATGCACGATCTGCATGAAAGAGAAGAAGGCGAGCAAGATGAATTGCGTATTTCCGGTCTGGAGGACGCTGACAAGGCCTTTTCATATTATGTACGCGATCGTAACGGAAAACCTATTCTCCTGAGTGATGACGTCGCTCCGGAAGATGTTTTCGCGAATGTTCGGGACGGACTGTCCGACATAGATGGGCGACGTGTTCTCGCGCTTACTGAACCAGATTCAGGTTACGCTATTGTGCTGGTTGAAGCAGGAACCCATCGCCAGGATATATTTATAGAAGCAGCAATTGCTCTTTTTTGGCCACTGGCCGGTCTGATACCGCTAATTGGATTTGGAATATGGGCTTCTGTCCGATTTGCACTTCGTCCACTAAAGATTCTTCGCGATCAAATAGCAAAACGTGGCACCCATAATCTGAATGAAATTCACACAACAAATCACCCCGCCGAGCTAGCTCCTATTGCAGAGGAAGTTGATAATTTGCTCAAACGCCTTCGAGCGGCACTTGACGCCGAGCGTAGTTTTGCTGCCAGCAGCGCCCACGAGTTGCGAACGCCTATTGCCGGAGCTCTGGCACAAATTCAACAATTGATGCTGGAACTGAAAGATCAAAATGCGAAGTCACGTGTGGCTGAAGTAGAATTCGCTTTAAAGAAACTAGCCAGTCAAGCAGAAAGGCTGCTGCAACTTTCGCGCCTTGACGCAGGGTTTGCACGATCAGGGACAATCAATGATTTAATGCCGGTTCTCAATCTGGTCGTGCGAGATGTGCAATCTGATGGCATGGCACAAAACAGGATCACTTTGAAAATTGATCCTGGCGCAGACCTGCGGGTAGCGATTAATCTGGACGCATTTGCAATAGCACTTACAAATCTATTGCAAAACGCAATCAAACACGGTGCGGCTGCTACAATCGTCGAAGTAAATGTCGGCCCCGAAAAATCCATCCGGGTAACAAATAGCGGACCGTCTGTCGACCAATTGACACTTCAAAAACTGGGCGCACCATATGTGAGAGGCAATACAAAAGCTTCGGGAAGCGGACTGGGCCTTTCTATTGCGCGCACGATGATGGAGCAAACAGGAGGCACTTTGTACCTCCGGTCTCCAGCAACAGACAAAGTCGATGGCTTTGAAGCTGAATTGAAATGGTGAACCAAACCGTTTGAACTGCGCACGGCAATCAATCATTCGAACTCAGGCTGTTGCAAAAACTTGCGCAGGTCCCGAACTTCCAAACTGATGCGCAATAATGGATTGAGGTGTCATTTCAATCGAAAATCCTGGTTGCCGCGGGGCTCTATATACACCGTTTTCGACAATACACGGGTTCAGGAAGTGCTCGTGCAGGTGATCAACATATTCGATACGTTTGCTATTTTTTTCGCCCGATATCGCTACATAATCGATCATCGAAAGATGTTGAACATATTCGCATAAACCGACCCCGCCTGCATGTGGCCACACCGGAAGATCGTATTTTGCGGCCATTAATTGTACCGCCAGCACTTCATTCAGTCCCCCCAGACGACAAGCGTCGATCTGAACAATGTCGATTGCGCCTCCCATGATGAATTGCTTGAACATAATCCGGTTTTGACACATCTCACCTGTTGCCACCTTGATCGGAGCTACCCCTTTACGGATTGCCTTGTGACCGGCCACATCATCCGGGCTTGTAGGTTCTTCTATAAATAGAGGCCTAGCGAAAGAAAGTTTATTTACCCATTCGATTGCCTGGTCGACATCCCAAATCTGGTTGGCGTCGATCATGATATTCATGTCTTCGCCCAACTCCTCACGAGCGATGGTCAATCGACGGATGTCATCATCAAGGTTTGCCCCTACCTTGAATTTTGTATGGGAGAAACCGGCAGCAAGAGCTTCGCGGCACAGGCGGCGTAGCTTGTCGTCGGAATAGCCAAGCCAACCAGCTGATGTCGTATAGCAAGGGTAGCCCTCAGATTCCAGAATGGCGATTCTGTTTGCTTTGCCAGACTCTCCCTTTTGCAATAATTCGAGCGCCTCATGTGGCGTGATTGCGTCTGTAATATATCTGAAATCAACCAGCCGTACGATCTCTTCAGGCGACATATCCGCGACCAGCCGCCAAACCGGTTTTCCTGCTTCTTTGGCCAACAAATCCCACATCGCATTGACAACTGCGCCGGTTGCCAGATGAATCGCACCCTTGTCCGGCCCGATCCAGCGCAGCTGACTATCGCCGGTGATATGACGCCAGAACCGCCCCATATCCTCGCGCACCCAATCCAGATCAAGGCCGATGAGCAACGGGCGCAATGCCTCGATGGCTGCCACACATATTTCATTACCGCGTCCAATGGTAAAAGTCAGACCGTGCCCCCTGTGAGTGCCATTGGTTTCAAGCACAATATAGGCGGCAGAATAAACCGGATCGGGATTCATCGCATCCGAACCATCCAGCCCATCCTTACTGGGGAAGCGTAAGTCATGTGTACGGATTGCAGTAATTGTGACCATTAGCCCGCTACCACATTCTGACTTTGCATGCCCAGTCCTTCGATGCCAAGCTCCATCCGATCGCCGGATTTGAGATAGATTTGTGGTTTTTGCCCCATGCCCACACCCGGAGGTGTACCGGTCGAAATCACATCACCCGGATGCAGGGACATGAATTGCGATAAATGGCTGATGACGGTGGCAACATCAAAATGCATGGTGCGTGTCGAGCCGTCCTGATATCGATGGCCGTTGACCTCAAGATGCATGGCAAGGTTCTGTGGGTCCGGCACTTCGTCACGAGTCACAAGCCATGGACCAATGGGGCCGAAGGTATCGCACGATTTTCCTTTGACCCACTGCCCCGAGCGATGCAGTTGAAAATCGCGCTCCGAAAGATCGTTAATGACGCAATAGCCCGCAACATGGCCAAGCGCGTCATTTGTGTCCACATATTTGGTCACTTTGCCAATTACCACACCCAGTTCAACTTCCCAGTCAGTTTTGATCGAATTACGCGGAATTTCGACATCATCATCGGGCCCGGTTATGGCTGAGGTAGCCTTGAAAAACACCACTGGCTCATCAGGTAGATCCATCCCCGCTTCGGCTGCATGATCGGCGTAATTCAGACCAATGCAGATGAATTTGCCCACATTTCCAACGCAAGCACCCAGTCGGGAAGTACCGGCAACTGATGGCAGATCCGCTAGTTTCAGTCCGCGCAGACGATCCAGCGCCTCGTCGCCAAGTGTGTCGCCAGCCAAATCGTCAATAACACCAGAGAGATCACGGATCACGCCATCTTCGTCGAGAATTCCAGGCTTTTCCTGACCTTTTGGGCCAAAA
>JAESRR010000053.1 GCA_016764535.1 Cohaesibacteraceae bacterium
CTGACGGTTTGCGGATTGATTGGATGATATGGGTGGTTCTTCACGGGCAATAGATGAATTCAGCCATTGAATATCCTGCTTTAGTTCACGATCATTCGCCTGGTGCCATGCCAGCTGCGCAGTGGTATCCCGTCGAATGGATTTACGCATGGATGTATGATTGGCTTGCAATGTTTTGTATTGATCCCGGTGTTGAACAATAGATTTTTCAGTTTCCGCATGGTTCTGATTTTTGATGTGATTGTGCTTTCCGGTAAAGCGATCAACCAGGCCAAAAAATCCCTTTCGAAATCGACTTTGCTGAACTACCTTTTGTTCAAGCTGCGACGCAACCTGTTGTTTCTTTAACCCGGCTTGTTCTGCAATCTGTAAGTTTAGTTGATCCTGATGCCTGATCCTCGCAGATTTTAATTGCTTGTCAGCAGCCTGCCTTTGCTCCTGTCTCAGTTCCTCAAGACGGTTTGAAATCAGTTTTGCGGCAATCTCGTGCGCTTCTTTAATTGACGGCGGGTTCTCTACTTCGCCCAGGCGCTCGCGCACCTGTTTGATCTTGACACCAACCCATCTGGAAATCGGATAGACTTCGCCTTGATGATCAACGGCAACAAAGCCGCGGCGATCACCTTTGGCTAGAATGAGGCCGTGTTCCTTCAAGGCATAAGCAAAAGAAGCTCTATTGTCTGTGATCGCCCAGCAATCCTGAAACAGGATTTTCAATGCCCTTGCATCTTTGCCCGCACGTTTGGCCTGTTGCCATTCGGCAAGTGTGAAGTTTTGAGGATTTCTTTGATTGGGCTGGAGAAACCCGGGCGGCATCTTCCAGCCATGCTCCACATACAATAGACGAGAGACATCCTGTAATTTGCGATTGCTGAAAGACAATTGAACGGCTTTCATCTGTTCTGTGTCAATCCGGCACCAGACGGCATGGGCATGTCGACGCACTATGCCATCGGTTCCACGTTTCTCATGAAAGACTATTGCACGGGGTTGCCCATTCATACCCAAAATGTCTTCAGCACGTTCAATCGCTGCCTCAAATTGTTCATTGCTGACTTTGGCTTCAAAAGGCGGATTGAGGCTGAGCGAGAAGAGGTGTTGCTTACAGCGGGTGGCACGACTAATTGCGTAGGATTCCTGAAATGCTCCATATAAATTGTCAGAGGCAAACCCACGCAACTGATGGACTTCCACAAGGTCGTTCTCTTGCTTCATCAAATGATGTGCAAGGTTTTTACCTCCTCCGCGCTGATTGCCCTGCAAGATCATGATGCAGATAAATCCCGAAGACCAAGCGCAATAATCAGATCAGAACGCATAGCAGAAACATCCGAACATGCAGCCCAAAGAAGCGCCTCTGTTCCTTCATCCAGAACGGATGCATCCTCTATCAATCTCCCAACCAGCACGTCAAGCTTGGCTACGATTTCGGTTTGACCCAAAACACTCAATACCCGCGCCAGAGCCTCATGATCCTTAACCGGATTACGTGAGGATAATGTCCGAGGTCTGACATCCCCGTTCAACGCACAACGACGTATATAGGAACTCAATCGTTCGTTGCCTGCCAGTTGCCTTAATAGTGAACGTTCTTCATCACTAAACCGAACAGACACCGGAGGCGTACGCTTTTTGACGACAGCTTTAATTCGTACAGAATTGGAGAATGTTGGAGAGATCCTATCCTGAGAAACGGAGCCGTTCATAACGACAACTCCTCGAATTCACATTCAATATCATCATCCAAATTGGCGATATTGCTATGCTTGAGTTGTGCGTTCCATTCCTCTAATATTTCGAAAAGCGGGTTCGAACTTACTACGTTCGTGTCCGCCATTTTCCTTTATTTGATCAATGAGTAACTCCCCTTTTGGGGTATTAAATAACTGCCTCCAAAAAGAACAAACAGTGGTCAAATTTGCCCAAAAATCCCAGTATATAGTGTTGAGGGTCCGAAATCCCTGAAATATCCCTGAAATCTAGGATTTTGATTCCGGATCTGTTCTCTATGAAATGTAGTTGAATTTGGAGCGTTGGTTTAATGTCAGTCTAATGGTTGATCTAGCTACGTCAATCTGATGACCCTCGCACCAGTTTCCCACATTGACGTTCCGAATGCTCGGACGGGTGTAATATGGTGTTCTGTGAAATGGGTACTGATGACTATTTTAATGAGAAACAAAAAAGCCTGAATGAAATTGCAGATGAAATCGATGATAAAGCTGTCAGAGTGATAGACGAATTAATCAGAAACATGGATTTTACATCTGACCATCAAGGGCAAGTCGCGTCCTACACCCACCACGATCCCGAGTTATTGGAGCTTGCATTCAAAATAAGCGCTGTACCAACCAGTTAAGGACCAAAAGTATGAGTTTTGAACACACTGGTTCCTCCCAATTGGCTTCTGCAAATGACTCCGACGCAATTAATGTACATCCAGGTCAATATCGTACAATACAGCAAGTTAGCATTCGATACTAATAGCCCCAAAACAGTCATTTTAAAAACGAAACCTGACATTGTTTACATGGGAAAAAAGCAAAATTATTTGGGTCTGAATACTGATCAAAACGAAGTTTGCCAATTCAGATTTGGTGTCACAGACATTCGAAACTGGATAGGTTGTATTTCTGAAATATAGAAATTCGGAATTTATTTTGTGACGATCACACAATTACTGCCAACTGACGGATTGCCACACAGCTGTCCGTCATTTTTTTGACCAAATTATGGATTTAATATTCCAACAACAGCCAAGATCAGAAACTGGAAATCCAGGCGATTATTGCTCGAAGTCTACGCTCATGGCGAAAATGAGAGCGAAACGGTCGAAGCCGTTTTTGGATCCAGCACCAGAGAAAAGAACAAACAAAGATCAAAACTGTAAAAGCGGCACGTCTTTGTTCTCGCGTTCTTGGTCCGTTCCGTACAAACTCGTTTAAAAGCGCCAATTGCAAGTTATGGGGATAAGAGTGCAAACGGCTAAAAACCGCTTGAAATACTTGGTTTTTCTCAATATCAACGACCTCGGAGAGGTGGCCGAGTGGTCGAAGGCGCTCCCCTGCTAAGGGAGTATACGGGTGACCGTATCGAGGGTTCGAATCCCTTCTTCTCCGCCACTACTTTTTCACCATTCTGAAATTCGTCTGGCACGTTGAAACAAAAATTATTTTTTGTTGTTCGAACACTCTTGTCCGAACCAAATAGTATTATTGGATCAACATCTTTATATGGGTTCATCTGTTGTTTTGAAACACCGGGATATTCGCGGGCGCACAACAAAGATGCAGATTGGCTGGTTGTTAAATGCCATGGCCAAACGACCAGGGTTCAGAGTGCAAGCATTTGTCGCGCGTCATCCGGAGTGGCTATTTGTCCCCCCAGATGTTCAACTATGACTCTGGCTTTTGTCACCAGTTCAGCGTTTCCGGAAGTAAGTTTTCCTTTTGAGATATATAAATTATCTTCCATGCCAACGCGTATATGCCCTCCCAACAACCATGCCTGTGCGACCATTGGAAATTCCATACGCCCAATGCCAAAACCCGCCCAAAGACAATCGTCTGGAAGTTGTGAAACCAGATATGCCATTGTTTGTGGATTGGCTACTGCACCATAGCGGACGCCCAGAACCATCTGCACCATAACCGGTGTTTTAATGATGCCAAGTTCGATGAAGTGCTTTAGCATGTGAAGATCGCTACTATCAAAAATTTCGATCTCCGGCTTAACGCCATTTGAATAAATGCGATCCGCCATAATCTTGATATTTTGAGGACTATTGATAACAACAGCATTCCCTGACCACATTGTGTTGAAATCCAGGGTGCAGATTTCCGGTTTAAGTGTCTCTACATGTGAAACCCGGATTTCCGGTCGAACCAGTGTTGTTCCGGATTCTGGTTCCCGAGGCTCAATTGAGCCCGGCACAAACCGACCGCCTTCACCTGTTGTCAAATTAATAATGACGTTGGGGTCTTCGTTTCGAATTTGATCAACAATGTCTTTATAATATTCAAGCTGCATTGAACCCTTGCCAGTTTGAGGATCCCGTGCATGCAAATGCACAATACTTGCTCCTGCTTTGGCGGCGGCAACAGCTGAATTTGCAATTTCCCGGGGAGTGACCGGTAGCCGGGGATGTTGTTCACGAGTCGTCAAATTTCCAGTGATTGCACAGGTTAGAATGGTTTTTTGCATAACTAATAATTGTTTCTATATGAGAATTGATCTGTACGAATTTATGCTGCGAGACATGAATTGAGGGTTTGTTCCAGCTTTTCACAAATTTCATCAATATGGCTTTGATCGACGATGTAGGGAGGAGCCAGCAAAACATGATCGCCATTAATTCCGTCTGCACAGCCTGCGGATGGATAGCAAATCAATCCATTGTCTCTTGCGGTGGTGCGAATTTTTGTTGTCAGGTTTCCGGAACGCGCAAACGGCTTTTTCGTCTCCCTGCATTGCACCAACTCGATAGCTTGAAATAATCCCCTCCCCCGGATCTCTCCGACATTGGGATGGTTGGAAAACCGCTCATTTAATTGCAAGGCCAGCGCAGCACCTTGTCGATGAACATTGGCGAGCAAGTCCTGTGTTTCGATGGCCTCAATTACAGCACAGGCTCCAGCACAGGCTATCGCGTGGCTCATATATGTATGACCATGTGCCAAAGTTGCTGACCCGGCCAATATACAATCAACTACATTTTCGGCAGCCATTATTCCCGAGATTGGCTGATATCCGGCACCAAGTCCCTTGGCGATAGTGATAATGTCCGCCGATATTTCTTCCTGTTCAAGTGCAAACATGGTTCCGGTCCGGCCCAATCCACACATCACTTCATCTGCAATCAGCAAAACTCCATATCTTTTACATATAGCGCGTATTGATTTTAGATACCCGGCAACAGGCGTAACACACCCAAGGGAGGCTCCCGAAACTGGCTCTATGACCAAAGCAGCAACAGTGTTGAAATCAAGATCCAGAATTGCCCGTTCCAATTCAAGTGAAAGTCGATCAGCGTACTGGATTTCGGATTCGTTACTTAGTTGTTCCCTATAAGGATAACATGAGGAGATATGAGTGACGTCCATCAACAATGGATGATATATTTCCTTGCGTTGCGGATGAGCTCCTATTGCAAGCGCACCAAGTGTATTTCCGTGATAGGACATTTTGCGCGATATAAATTTTACACGATCCGGTTCACCATTCTCAACGTGATACTGACGTGCCAGTTTGAGTGCAGCTTCCATCGCTTCGGAACCCGAGCTTAAAAATGCAACACTCCCCCTGCCAAATCCTTTCGGCGCAAGACTGACCAGTTTTTCAGCGAGGGCTTCACTTGGCTGATTTGAAAAAAAGGACGAATGTGCAAACGAAACTTTATCAAGCTGTTCGCGAATGCGGTTCAATACCAGCGGATGATCATGCCCAAGGCACGACACAGCAGCCCCCCCGGATGCATCCAGATACTGCTTGCCGTGAATATCATACAAATAGACACCCTGGCCGCGTTCCACCATTGGCAATCGGTTTTTGAAACTTCTGTGAAGTACAGCACTCACCCGGCAATCTCCAATTTCAAGCTGTTTGTATATAAAATTATCGTTGATATATAAAACATACTCTGATATCAGATACAAGCAATACTGAATTGTGCAACAATCCAGCAATATCAGTTGATGTGTATTCGGAGAGTGTTGAAATGCAGCCATTTTCGGGAATCAGGGTGCTTGATCTAACCCATGTACTGGCTGGTCCCTATTGTTCGTATCAGTTGGGACTTCTTGGCGCAGAAATCATAAAAATTGAAGCTCCATGTAGCCCTGATATCACTCGCCAACGCGGCAAGAGTGATGATTGGAATGCCGCCCGGCTCGGTTTGACATTTCAGGCGCAGGCATCAAACAAGAAGTCGCTCGTACTTGATCTTAAACACGCGGATGGAGCTGATTTATTTCGACAGCTGTTGAATAGTGCAGACGTTTTGGTGGAAAATTATCGCCCTGGCAAACTTGAGTCTCTTGGGTTTGGTTACAACCAGGTTCGCGAATATGTGCCGGAAATAATTTATTGTTCTCTCTCGGGATTTGGTCAATCCGGTCCAAGATCCGGCGTTGGCGCCTATGACAATGTCATACAGGCAAGCTCCGGCATCATGGATCGCTCGGGAGGGGTTAAAACGGCTGCGTCATTTATAGATTATTCGACGGGACTTGCTGCCGCATTCGCAATTTCTTCAGCTTTATATCGGCGATTGCGAGACAATACCGGCGTGTATATTGACTGTTCCATGTTGGATGTTGCTCTCACAATGCAGGGCGCAGAAATCTGTTCAGAGCTATCCGGCGATCAAACATATTCCGAAAGACATGAACCTGGGCTGGGTGATTACGCAACAGCCAACGGTCAAATAATGCTCGGWGCATTTACATTTGGTCAACATAGAAAGTTTTGGAACTATTTCGGGAATCGTGAATTTTCTGACATGCAAAAATGGCCTGAAATCTGGTCTGCTGCGCCTCGCATGCGCAAGTATCTGGAGCAAATATTGCTTACAAAGACAGCAGAAAACTGGATTAGGATATTCCATAGTATCGATGTACCTGCCGAACGCATTGAAACCCTGAGTGAAACACTTGAAAATCCGCAACTGGAGCACAGGAGAATTTTGCAGGATGTCATCCATGATGACGGCCGTAAAGTGACTGTGCCTGCTGCCGCATTCGAATTTTCGCATGATGGACCAGCGGCAGTTTCCCCACCGCCCCGTTTTGGTGCACATAGCAAAGAAATACTCCAGGAAATGGGAAAGACTTCAACTCAAATTGAAGATTTACTRAATAGGGGCGTCATTGCATGAACCGTGCATACCGAGAAATWGACGCAGARTTATTTTCCAGAMTGCCYAACTCGCTCCACCATCAGGGTGAACCAAGTAACTGGGCAAAAATGACCCGACCTGACGAAGCAATGCATTCTTTTTTGGAGGGTCTGGAAATTGATGAATTTGGCACGTTTTGGCTAGTGGATGTACCATATGGTCGAATATTCAATATTGATCCAAATGGAAACTGGACGACACGGTTTACTTACAAGGGTGAACCACATTCAATCCAAAAGGTGGCAAGTTGTGAGTATTTGATACCTGATTATTCGTTGGGATTGCTTTCTTACAATTCCCGAAATAATGAAATAATACCTGTCTCAAATAAAAAAAATTATGGGCCTATTCACGGGCTGTCGGACATAGCGTTGGRAAACGATGGCACGATCTGGCTAACGGATAGTGGCAGAAGCAGCCTGTCCGATCCATGTGGTCAATTATTGCGCAAATCTCCTGGCGGTCCGCTGGAATGCGTACTTGCCAAACTACCTTATCCCAATGGTGTTGTGGTGTCTCCAGACAACAAAACCGTTTATGTTGCCCTGACGCGCGATAACGCAATCTGGAAGTTGAATACTTCAGATCTTGAAACACCTCCCATGGCAGGCCGATACATTCAACTTTCAGGAGGCCTGGGGCCAGATGGCCTTGCAATTTCCAGTGATAATTACCTTGCAGTCGCGCAAGCCCGGGCTGGTCGAGCTTACATATTCGACCCACTTGGGGATCCTGTTATCCGAATTAATACCCCTCACGGTGTGTCAACAACCAGTGTGACATTTGACCAAAATGACAACCTTTACATAGTCGAAGCCCAAAGCGCGTCGATCTATATTGTTCCTAAAACCAGATGGGCTTCTTAATGTCTCCAATGACTCGAAACGATTTATACGGATTTGTACCTGCGGCTGTGACACCGTTCAACGAACTGGGTGAAATTCAATTCAATTCTTTTGGCATTATTGTGGATTGGTTGATCGGATTGGGAGCAACAGCAATATGTGTTGGTGGAGATAACGGAGAGAGCTGGGCACTTGATGCGGCGGAAAGATCCGATCTGGTTTCCATGGCCGTTGATGTTTCAAATGGACGAGTACCCATAATTTCCGGGTGCTCCGCACCAACCCTGGACACTTGCATTAAATACGCCCAGGCTGGAGAAAATGCCGGAGCSTCCGCGTTGCTCATGATGCCTCCAACTTATGTTCTCAAGGGAGCAAAGGAAGAAATAATACAACGTTTCAAAGGTGTCAGCAAAGAAACAAACCTTCCACTCATTGCATATAATTCACCGCGAAGGGTTGGCTATTCACTGAGTATGGATGATCTTGAGGCAATAATGGAAGTTGTTGATCTAATTGGTATTAARGAAAGTCATCGGGACTTTTTTCATCACACACATCTCATTCGGCGTTTTGGTCAGCGGATGTCAGTTATGGTCGGCCCCTGCCATTACATTCTTCCCGCCATGGCACTGGGCGCGCGAGGGTATATTGCTACCGGACCCGAATTTCTCGGTGATAATGCAGCCCGAATTGCTGAACTTGTGAAAACGGCTCCAAATGCAGATTATGTTGCGACCCATAACAAACTCACTGACATATATGAAACATTAATGGCAATTGGAACGTGGCCCTCGTCGTTTAAAGCGGCACTTAATCTGATTGGTCAACCCGCCGGAGTGCCGCGTGATCCGGTATTGCCTGTAAATCCCGAACAATTGGAAAAACTTAAAAAACTGGTGCATTCACAGGCAAGTACCTGACATGTGTTCGCTTCGCTCCAGTATTGGTAAAACCAAACGCGGCGCAAGCGTGGAATTCACTTTTGACRGTGCAACATATCATGCACCTGAAGGTGAATCCCTTGCAGCCGCATTACTTGTCGCRGGCGTTAAAACTCTAAGATCGTCTTCGATGGGTGGTTATCCCAGAGGGGCATTCTGCTTCATGGGAGCCTGTCAGGAGTGTCTTGTCAATATTGATGGAACTRTCATCGAAGCGTGCAGAGTAGCGGTAAAAAAAGGGATAATTGTCGGAAGACACCCGTATGCTGACAAGGAACATAAATGAAAAACAAACTGGTTGTTTTGGGTGCTGGTCCGGCCGGTATAAACGCAGCACTCTCTGCTTCGTCACTCGGTATGAATGTCACTTTAATTGATGAAAATGATCAGGCGGGAGGACAGATTTATCGGGCAAAAAACAAATCCTTTGTCAGTGTTCACAAAAAYCCGGAATCCATWGAGGGAGATCAACTGAGGCAAAGGCTTGTTAACTCCCCCGTGGGTGTCCAATACAATTCCAGAATTTGGCATCTTGAGCGTGACAACGCCAAGTTTAATATCTCGGTTTTGAATGAAAAAGGTAATCGCGTCATTTCCACAGACAAATTGTTGCTGTCTACCGGAGCGCAGGAAAGAATATTCCCTGTCCCCGGATGGACATTACCCGGTGTTATGGGACTGGGTGCTGCCACAGCTCTATTGAAGGGGCAAATGGTTGTGCCAGGTAAACGCGTTCTTGTAGCGGGAACCGGACCTTTATTGCTTGTCGTCGCACATGAAATTTTACGAATGGGCGGAAAAGTGATCGCCATTGTAGATTTGAACCCCCTCTCCGCCTGGATCAAAAAAACGCCAGCCTTGATGTCCTCTCCTCGCCTTGTATCACGCGGCGCAGGCTGGATTGTTCGTATTTTGATGAACCGGGTGCCCATATATTCAGGCTTTGGCTTAATTTCAATCGAGGGAGAGAAGTATGTGGAAGCAGTCAATATTGGAAAGGTTGATGCCACCTGGATGCTAACCGGCAAACAAAAACATAAATTTGATGTTGATTGTGTGTGCATGGCGCAAGGGCTGGTTCCGGCAACTGAAACAAGCCAGCTGCTGGGCGCAAAACAAGAATTCAACCCTGATGAAGGGGGCTGGAAGCCCGCCTGTGACCAATATGGACGAACTTCGGTCCCCGGTTTGCTGGTAGCTGGAGACTGTGCAGGAATTCAAGGTGCTGAAGCAGCATTAATTCGCGGAGAGTTGGCAACACTGGCGGCTGCTGCCGACTTCGGAATAATCAGTGCGGACGATGTGGAGCACCGGTCTACAGATCTATTAAAACGGTTAAAAAGGGTTCGCAAATTTGGTGGTGCAATGACCTTATTGTCGAACCCCAGGGCGGGGCTAATAAAAGCCATGACAGATGATACGATAATCTGTCGTTGCGAAGACATTCGATTAAAGGATGTAATTACCGAAATCGCGGCTGGCAATCGCATGCCAAACACCATCAAATCGACAACCCGATGCGGTATGGGCCCATGCGGTGGACGATACTGTTCAGAAACAGTTGCCATGCTGGCATGTGAAATACTGGGAATGCCTCGATCGCAATGGGGGCAAGCCAGTGCTCGTTCTCCAATACGTCCAGTCAAAATCGGAAAAATTTCCGGTGACTTCTCATATGAAGAACTACCGATCCCTGCTTCGGCTCCCTTATGAAACCCGCATATGACATCGCTATTATAGGCGGCGGTATTCTTGGATGTGCCACGGCCCTGCGTTTGGCGGATGCCGGCATGCAGGTTGTGGTACTGGAGAAATCAAGTCTGGGACAGGGTGCGTCCGGTGTAAATGCCGGGACACTGAGCCTCCAGATAAAACGCGTCAAATTAATGCCTTATGCCCTGAGGGGGCATGCGAAATGGGCTGCGATGGGTCGAGCAGTTGGCTATCGTCAAACCGGTGGGCTCACACTGGCATTCAATGAGCGGGAAGAAGAACTTCTTGTAAACCGGATGCGGTTGAAGGCAGATGCAGGCGCACCCATCCAACAAATTTCGATTGCTCGAGCATTGGAATATGAACCACATCTAACGAAGAAAATCACTGCCGCCAGCTGGTGTGAACTTGATGGATACGCCAATTCCAGCCTATCGGGGCAATTTTACAGAAAACAATTAAAAAATTCGGATGTCACAATAATTGAGGATTTCCATGTTGGTAGCATTGATAGAATAGATGACGGCGGATTTTGTCTAAAATCTTTAGACAAAACAATTAACGCCAATCGTGTGTTGCTTGCATGTGGGGGCTGGTTGAAACAAGCAGCCACAATGTTAGGTGTCGACCTTCCGGTTCAAGCAAGGATTAATACGGTGTCGGCAACCGAAAGCGTCCTCCCAATTCTTAGCGGGATTATCGGACATGCGACAGGTTTACTGACCATGAAGCAAAAACCGAATGGTACCATTTTGATCGGTGGAGGATGGCAGGGAACAGGCACGCCTGAAACCGGGCGCGGGCATGTTTCCATGGAAACATTGCTTCCCAATTTAAGTTTGGGCCAATTTGTATTGCCTGCTCTTGCAAACGCAAGACTTGTAAGGAGCTGGACCGGATTTGAAGCCAATGTCCCCGATTTCTATCCGCTGGCAGGCGCGTTGCCCGGCGTAGAGGATGCTTTTGTTCTGGGTTGTGTACGTGGTGGGTTCACGATCGGGCCATACATAGGGGATCTGATGGGAGATTTTATTCTGGGGCGAGAACCGGAGCTGCCGCTTTTTGATCCATCAAGAAATTTTTAGACTGATTATCAGGAGAATATAATGAAAGAAAACGCCCGGCGTCTGGACGGCCAGGTTGCTATTGTCACTGGAGGTGGGTCAGGTATCGGAGCCGCAATTGCAACTTTGTTCGCCAATAATGGAGCACAGGTAGTAATAGCGGGACGTACGCTTTCTTTGCTTGAAGGTATTGCGGAGATGGACGGAATTCATGCTTTTCAATGTGATGTTACTTCTATCGAACAGGTTTCAGAGCTT
>JAESRR010000054.1 GCA_016764535.1 Cohaesibacteraceae bacterium
GCGTTTTGAGAACTGGAAGCTACGACGGGCTTTGGCACGTCCATACTTCTTACGTTCAACAACACGCGCATCACGTGTCAGGAAGCCGGCTTTTTTCAGTACCGGACGCAATGTTGGCTCATAAAGTGTAAGGGCTTTGGAAAGACCGTGACGCAATGCGCCAGCCTGACCAGAAAGGCCGCCACCTTTAACAGTTGCCACAATATCGTAGGCACCATTGCGTTCGGCAATACCAAAAGGCTGCTGAACAATCATCCGCAGAACTGGGCGACCGAAGTAAACTTCAAATTCGCGACCATTTACAGAAATTTTGCCAGTTCCAGGCTTGATCCAGACACGTGCGACTGCATCTTTACGTTTGCCTGTTGCATACGCGCGGCCCTGGGCATCGAGCTTTTGTACGTATACTGGAGCTGGTTTTTCTTCAGATGCTTCCACACCTACAGCGCTACCCAAATCTTCAAGAGACTTAACCTCGGTCATAACTAGCCCCTCGCATTTTTGGAGTTCATGCTTTTTACGTCAAGCACTTCTGGATTCTGAGCTTCATGATTGTGCTCATTTCCGGCATATACACGCAGGTTAGATAATTGTTTGCGTGTCAAAGGTCCACCAGGCATCATGCGCTGAATTGCTTTTTGCATGACACGCTCGGGGAATTTGCCTTCAATGATGGCACGAGCTGTCCGCTCTTTAATTCCGCCGGGATAACCGGTATGCCAGTAGTACTTTTTATTTTCGTACTTCTTACCGGTAAGTTTGATTTTGCCAGCATTGATGATGATGACATTGTCGCCACAATCCATGTGCGGTGTAAAAGTTGGCTTGTGCTTGCCACGCAAACGTGTTGCCACGATAGCTGCAAGTCGTCCAACAACAAGACCTTCTGCATCGATCAAGATCCACTTCTTGTCGATATCGGAAGGTTTGGCAGAATAGGTTTTCATAACCAGACCCGTTGTTTTGGTTCAATATTTAGAAGGCAGCTTTTCCAAAAACACTGATAGCTGCCAAATTCTGCGTTTGTGTAATATACAATTTATGCAAAGTCAAATACGATCTTCTGAAATAACCCAATGATTACATATGTTTAAAAATATGGTATTATATTACCACACATAATTCTTCAAACTGGCGGAATAGAATAGGTTGCAGTGGCATGAGCGACCAGTTCTGTTTGATTTTCAGCAAATATGTCAACTTCCACGACCACCAGCCGCTTGCCGAACTTCATAACCTTGCAATGGCCCAATATGTCGCCGGGCCCCGGTTTTGCCATAAAATTGATATTCAGACTGGTCGTGACCGCCAGCGCCACAGGACCAAGTGTTGCAAGAATTATTACATAGGCCGAAACATCGGCAAGTGCCATCAGAGCGGGACCCGAAACCGTACCTCCTGGACGCAAATGACGCTGGTCTGCTACCAGACGCATTTGTGTTTCGCCTGGTTTAATCCAGTCCACAAAATAGGATTTCCCGCCTTCCAGCAATTGCGGGAATATTTCATCAAGCAATGACGAAACATCCTGACAAGAAAGTTTAAGAGGTGTTTGAACGATCATGACTATCTCCGGATAATGCCGGGAAATAATAGATCCAGTACGAATTGTTGCAATAATCCATAAGGCTAACCGAAGTCAAACTGGAAGATATCATTGGGGCATTTGTATTAGACCGTTCTCCCTAAAATGTATTTTTAAGACAAAACAGTCATTCTTAAGCAAACACTACAGAAAACTGGAAGCAATCTGATGACAGCCCGAAACAGGCCCGTATCAATACTGATGGCAGACGATGATTCCATTATGAGAATCCTGTTCGAGGAATTTGCCATGGACAATCCAGATGTAAATTCCCTTGAATTCGTACTGGACGGTATTGAATTGCTTGATCGGTTGATGTTGCGAAGTGAGTATAAAAACAGAACCGACCTTTGCATGCCGGACTTCATACTGCTCGATATCAGTATGCCAAGAATGAATGGCCGTGATGCGCTGGAAGAGATGGCCCGTCATGAATTTCTGACATCCATACCCAAAATAGTCATGACTTCCTACGATACAGAGGAAGACATTAATGAAGCATACGATATGGGCGCATCGGTTTTTTTAGCCAAACCAACTTCAATGGGCATTCTTACACAAAATATGGAATGTCTCATCGCCTATTGGTATGACTGCCTAAGTAATCCGGAATTCGAGCTGAAAGACGCGCGCGCAAGTTGGGAAAACTGGCAATTTAATATGTTGGAATCCTGCGCCTGATCCTGCGTGGTGCAACGTAACAGTTTTAACAATCATCATTCACCTGGCTGACTGGATTAATTCCCTGTTGTTATTTCGAATTGAGGCTTGAAATCAGATTGGCTTTCAGGAGTTTGCCATGGAAATACTGAAGGGAGAACGAAAGCGGGTATTGCGACGTTTTAGCAATAGTATGCAAATGACCTATCATTTCACAGTAAATCCGATCAATTCATCGGACCTGCTTACTGGCCAGGTAGAAGTGTCCGGCTCTAACTGGATTTTTCCAAACAATCTGTTTTTCAGGATCTCAAAGAAAAAAACAGCGTCTCCAAGGGAATGTGGGATACGTTTTACAGCGTCTATGTGACACCGGATTGCGATGTTCATATTACCAACAATCAATCCCGTTTTGCAAATGCATTGCCGATTATACCTGGAGGAGGTGCAATCATTTTGATTGCTCTTTCAATGGAATTCTCATTATGGATGCAATCCTGAAACGCCTGCACGAACTGAAACACATTCTGTTATCAATTAGGAAAAACTGCCCCTACTTGTGTCGGATTTAAACGCACATTGTGTATTTTGCCCCCTTTTATCTTCTACTTTTAGTTCTAACTACCTATCTGATCTACGCAATCATCTGAAATACCGGGTGGTCTCTCTACCCAATTCAAGATAAAACCAGGCCAGCTTCAATGATCCATGGTCTGAAACAATGACATCTGCTCCTGAATACACCCTTATTGATATCACTCGTGAAAATTCAATCGCTCGCCTCACCCTCAACAGTGATGCAACCCGCAACGCATTATCAATTTTGATGATGGAAGAAATGAACTCGGCTCTTGATCRACTCGCAAATGACAATGAAATAAATATCGTCATTCTGGCATCCAGCGGCAATGTGTTTTGTGCTGGCCATGATTTAAAAGAATTAACAGCGCATCGGTCCGATGATGATGGTGGCAAAGCGTTTTTCAGCCGTACCATGAAACTCTGCTCATCTTTGATGCAGAACATCGTTCGACACCCCTGCCCCATCATAGCCGAAGTGCAGGGAACTGCTACCGCAGCCGGATTGCAGCTGGTTGGATCTTGCGATTTGGCCATGGCCTCCGACGAAGCCAAATTTTGTACACCTGGTGTGAATATCGGACTGTTTTGTTCAACGCCGATGATTGCACTCAGTCGCAATGTACCGCGCAAAAAATCAATGGAAATGCTGTTGACCGGCGAACTAATCGATGCCTGGACAGGTAAGGATTATGGCATCGTCAATCGCGTTGTTCCCGCGCAGTATTTGAGACAGGTAACAGACAAATATGCGCGCGAGATTGCTTCAAAATCATCCCATACACTGAAAATTGGCAAGGAAGCCTTTTACAATCAACTCGATATGGGACTGTCGGATGCATATGAATATTGTGCGGAAGTCATGACGGAGAACATGATGTCAAAAGATGCAGAAGAAGGCATTAACGCATTTTTGCAAAAACGGGAACCAGTGTGGACAGGCAATAAGAATGACTGAATTTGATCCGGCAAAACACAACAAATATTCCGATACATACATAAAAAGCATTCTGGACCGCGTAAAGACCATTGCGATTGTTGGTGCCAGTGGCAATCCCTCAAGACCCAGCTGGATCGTAATGTCTTATCTGCTAAACAAGGGATATACGGTTATTCCGGTAAACCCGGGCCTCGCCGGACAATCTCTCAAAGGGCAGAAAGTTTATGCAACCCTTGCTGATATTCCCTGCCCGGTAGATATGGTTGATATTTTCAGGAACGCTTCTGTCGCAGAAACCATCACGCGCGATGCGATCAACATTGGAGCCGGTGTGGTCTGGATGCAACTGACAATTCGAAATGATGAAGCAGCAAAGATTGCAGAATCAGCCGGGCTTGAAGTCATCATGAATCGTTGCCCCAAAATTGAATATGGCAGGCTATCGGGTGAAATTGGCTGGATGGGCATTAATTCCGGAATGATATCCTCCAAACGAGGTAAACTTGGCAAGGGTTTTCAGCATCGAAAATTGAGCTAGCCAGCCATTTCAGCTATTGTCGTAATCTATTCACTTACTTTCCTGCCTTTCCCTGAATAACCCCACCTACCCTGTCACACAAATATTTCTTAAAAACACCGGTCTGATGGAGACACCAATGAGCGACGCGCGAACACCAGGATTTGCAACATTATCAGTGCATGCAGGAGCTCAACCGGATCCGGCAACGGGAGCACGATCTACTCCGATATATCAAACCACCGCTTTTGTCTTTGACGATGTGGATCATGCTGCGTCCCTGTTTGGCTTGCAGGCATTCGGTAATATCTACACCCGGATCACCAACCCAACGACAGCGGTTCTTGAAGAACGCGTAGCAGCGCTCGAGGGCGGCACAGCAGCCCTGGTTGTTGCCACAGGCCATTCAGCACAATTGGTAGCGTTTCATACGCTTATGCAGCCTGGTGATGAAATTGTTGCAGCGACCAAACTATATGGTGGCTCAATCAATCAGCTGAACCATTCATTTAAAAGTTTTGGATGGAATGTTGTCTGGGCAGATACTGATAATATTCAATCCTTCGCTGATGCAATCACAGACAAAACACGCGCAGTATTCATTGAAAGCCTCGCAAATCCTGCCGGGACTGTTATTGATATTGAAGCGATAGCAAAAATTGCAAAAGACGCCGGTGTGCCTCTCATTGTTGATAATACAATGGCAACGCCTTATTTATGTCAGCCCATCAGGCACGGAGCAGACATTGTCATTCACTCCCTGACCAAGTTCATGGGCGGCCATGGCAATTCGATGGGTGGTGCCATAGTCGATGCCGGGTCATTTGACTGGACATCGAGTGGAAATTACCCATTGCTTTCCGAGCCTCGCCCTGAATACCAGAATATGAAACTGCATGAGACATTTGGTAATTTTGCATTTGCCATTGCATGCCGGGTTCTTGGCTTAAGGGATCTTGGCCCGGCTATCTCACCGACAAACTCATTCAACATTTTAACCGGAATTGAAACACTTCCTCTTCGCATGCAAAAACATGCAGACAATGCGATGGAAGTTGCAAAATATCTGGATAATCACGATAGAATTGAATGGGTTTCCTATTGCGGACTTCCAACACATCCCAATCACGCGTTGCAACAGAAATATTTACCCAAAGGTGCGGGAGCGGTATTTACCTTCGGTCTCAAGGGCGGTTATGACGCCGGTGTTGCCCTGGTTTCCAACGTCGGGCTCCTTTCCCATCTCGCAAATATAGGCGATACAAGAAGCCTGGTCATTCACCCGGCATCGACAACCCACCGGCAGTTGACCGACGAACAGAAGGTCACCGCCGGAGCAGGACCCGATGTCATTCGCATTTCTGTCGGAATTGAAGACGCTCCGGACATAATTGCAGATCTGGAACAGGCTTTGGCAGCGTTCTAAAGGCAAAAAGCGATTGCCGGATTTACCGGCAATCGCAATTATTTCAGGAAATCCGGGAAGCGTCTTTCAAATCACGCAGATGCAGCGCGGCCAAAAAAAGCAACAACACCGCACCGGCCTGGTGAAGTAGCGCCAGATGAAATGGCACCACCAATATTAAAGTGGAAATTCCAAGGCCGACTTGCAAAGTCACAGCACCAAGCATTGCCCATGCATACATGTCAGCCTTGTCTGCATATTCGTCCCGCAGGACCGAGATCGCATAAATAACGACCCAGACCGCCAGTAAATAAGCGACAATTCGATGGTTAAATTGAACGGTCAGTTCGTTTTCAAAAACATTGATCCAGGCAGGCGACAAATCCAGAAGGCCGGAAGGCAACACATCACCATCCATCAAAGGCCAGGTGTTGTATGACAGTCCGGCATCAAGTCCGGCGACTAATCCGCCTAGAAAAATTTGCACCAATACCAGAATGAGAATGCCACAAACATGTGGGAAATACATTTCTGCGCTGAAAATTTTTGGTATTTTATCCGATGTCCGATAGCCTCTTGCAACCCAGACAATCGCTGTAAATATAACACAGGCAAATACCAGATGTGTCGCCAGCCTGTATTGGCTAACGTCTACACGATCGACAAGACCACTTGTGACCATCCACCATCCAATGGCACCCTGTATGCCGCCCAAAATAAACAGGACGACCAGTTTTGGCTTTATGGTTTTATCGAGAGCCCCACGGAACCAAAACCAAAGCATCGGAATAAGAAAAAACAGGCCAATGAAACGGCCAAGAAATCTGTGTCCCCATTCCCACCAATAGATGTTTTTGAATTCATCCAGAGTCATTCCAGAATTAATTTGTTGGTATTCCGGAATTAATTTGTACTTGTCAAATGCCTCAAGCCAGCTGGCATGATCAAGTGGCGGCAATGCACCCAATAAAGGTCTCCATTCGGTTATCGACAAACCTGAATCCGTTAACCTGGTAGCACCGCCAACAAGGATCATAACCAAAATCAGAAATGCCACGCTATATAACCAAAATCGCACGAGAGGCATGGCTTTGTGATTATCATAACCAAATTGATTGGGAATACCGCTATTGTCAGTGTTGATTAAAAGCATTCGTACTGTCCTGAACCGTGAATTTGCTTCATCTGTCGGGAACGCTGGTAACCGCATCATTTTTACGATAACAGACATTCCAGTTGTACATTTGGTTGATGCATTTTCACCAAAATTGCAACCCGGATATTTAAATGACTACATTTCGGAGATTATCCATGCGTATGCGTACCCGCAAGCTGATTGGGACAATATTAYTATTGATACTTGTGCTGGTTTACGGATTGTTCGCCATGGCAATTGGAGCGATTTATGTCAATCAATTGCAYGGCATARTYCAAKTTGTATATTATGTAATTGCAGGGCTTCTCTGGATATTTCCTGCAGGATTGATTATCCGATGGATGTCACGTCCTGACAAACTGGAATAATCAATTTACATCCAGCATACTAAATCTGTTTGCGAGGAAAAAAGGCACTCCGGAAACGATCGACCGAAATTCATTTAAAGTCTGAAATTCCCCGTTGACGGAAATGCGGGGAAGAGCTTGCAAATGATCCAGATGGTCCTCCACCAGCACCCCTGCCCGGGTTGTGACAGATGTTAGAAAACCCATTTCCTTTGCAAGTGAAAATTCTTCCGGACCGGCGTCTCGCGACTTGCCGTAGGGATATGCAAAATGGGCCGGTCGAACGCCTGTTTTGGCAAATATTCTATCCATGCCAATCTGGATGTCCCGGCGAGCCTGTTCCGGCGTGACCCGGGCTATGGAAAGATGGCTATCGGTATGAGCACCTATTGTTGCCAGTCCGGAACTGGCAAGTTCCTTCACCTGGTCCCATCTCATCATCTCGTTCAACTGATAAGCCTTGATATCAAAGCTGTAAGCCTGCGCGAACAGTTCAGCCAGTGAGCGCTGGTTTTCTTCGCTTACGGAGTTAAAAATGCGGCTCAGAATGATGAAAGCGTGGTTCTTGTTTTTTGTGCTTTCACATAACAGATTCAGTTTGCTCCCATTGTGACTGAACGATATTTTGTCCTGTGTTCTGATAACTTCTTCAAGAATTATCCACCAGGGAATTGCAGTTCCATCAATCATTCCCGACGCGACATAAACCGTGAAAGGAGCACCAAATTTCTCAAAAACCGGTTTTGCAACTTCAAAATTATCTCGATAGCCGTCATCAAGGGTTATGGCTATGAATTTACGGGATCGAGATGATGCAAGGCGATCGCTGATATCGTCAATTGAAACAAAATCATAATTTGCAGTTTTTAGAAACTCCAACACCTGTGCAAGGAAATCCGGTGATATTTCCAGTAGCCTGTTAGGTTGAAACGGCGTGTGGCGTCTCTCCTCACGCACACGATGCAACATCAGGATGGCACCCCGTGTTTGCATCATGGATTTGAGCCAATATTCAATCCGACTAATCCGGACCGAAGCCAACACGAGCTTTTGTATTTTTCGTTTCATGAATTTCCAGCATTCGAATTGCAGGCCAAGAGTACAATTTGGCACTAAAAAAGCTGTTAATCAAAAATGGTTTGATAACAGGAATTGTTAACCAGGAAAATATATGAACGACTGTACTCACATTTTATTGATAGATGCTTTCTAAGGTGCTTCTGTCATCATCAAACAATTGATCTAATGAACAATCTCGCATCAGAAATACCCGGCTCAAAGCCAGCGCCATCAATAACCGACACTGCAGTCATGAAAGTATTTCATGATCTGGAGGAAATTGGGCCTGCCTGGTGCAAATTTGAGAAAACAGCAGTTTGCCCGGTTTATCAACGGTTCGACTGGATAAACTCGTGGATGTCCCATATTGGACACCCATCCAAAGTCTCTGTTTTTATCGTCACCGCCTGGCAAAATGATCAACTCGTTGCACTTTGGCCTTTTGGAAAACGGGTCCAGCGTGGCCTGTCAACTCTGGTTTGGCTGGGCGGCGAACATTCGAATTTCAATTTTGGGCTTTATAACCCGGATTTACTGGAACAGGACCAGGCGCCCTGGTTGTGTACAAAAGTTTTTGAAGTTTTGAAGAAACAATCAGGATGTCAATGTTTGTCTTTGAATAATAATCCTGCTTCCTGGCAGGGTTTTGATAATCCATTCTTAAAATATTCAACGGGCGCAGCGACCAATGATGCATTTTCTCTGGACCTCACCCCGGGCTTTGACACTCTATACAATCAAAGCTCTCGAAAACGGGTGCGTAAGAAAAGACGTTGGCAGGAACGACAGCTGGAAGAACTGGGTGGATACACTCTGAGCCGTGTTGTTGAGCCGAACGAGGGTATTCATCTTATGGATATTTTCGCGGAACAAAAACGTCACAGATTGCATCAGCTGGGAATCCATAATGTATTTGACGACCCCGGAGTTGTTGATTTTTTTAACGAACTCATCAAAAAATCTCCTGGGTCCGGCACGCCGCTCATAGAATTTTATGCGGTGCGATACAAAGGTGCCGTAAGAGCAATTTATGCCGGAGCCGCTTTTGGTGGCCAGTTCTCGGCCTATTTCAACTCTTTTCTTGAAGATGAATTATCCAGTATTTCACCTGGAGAGTTGCTTTTGGGGTTGCTAATTGAAGATCGCTGCACCCGGGACGACAGGCACTTCGATCTGGGCGTTGGTGACGAACGCTACAAACACTCCTGGTCGTCCCGAAGAGTACCATTGTTTGTTATCCAGGAAGGGATAACCCAGGGCGGCAAAGCGATTTCTCTGGCCCGCAGCAAAATTACTGCTGCCAAGCATCATGTCCGAAACTCAAAAAAGCTATGGGCATTTGCTAAAAAAATCCGCAAACATTTGTATAGAAAACACGTCTAAGATGAATATCGAAGTCACGTCAAGCGATTGCCTGTGTTTGCCCTTCGACATCGACCGGTGACACAAATGCAACTTCTGAAAATCCTGCAACTTTCAGACCATGCCCCATTTTTTCGGTATTGATGTTTTCCGCATCAAGCAGCACAACTGCGCACACGTCTTCGCCACCCAGGCAAACCAGACCGTCAGCATCAAAACCCTGGGGCCCAGGGATTACAATAATAGTTTTGTAGGTCTGCTTTAAGGCCGCAAGAATACCGCGCATACCCGGACTGGACATATCTTCCGGTTCAAGCTCGCCATCGCCTACGGGAACATAATGCAATTTTGAAGTACGATCCCGGTAAATGACTTGCGAAAACGTTGCTTCTTCGTCCAGCAGCTCTATAGCACCTGGCGTTTCCTCTGAAATTACCCCATCCAGATCAAGCACAATGACACTTTCCTGCTCATCAGCTAACTGACGTGCGAAATCAAATGCAAGTACATCCTGGATATTTTCCCGCCCGTCAAAAATGACGATCCGACGGCAACTGCGTGTTATCGCAGTCGAGATGGCAGAATACAGACCATCCTGGTATCCATCTTCAGTTCCTTCAATTTCCCGAGGTTCTGCCAGACGGGTGACGGGTGCTTCTTCGGACCAGCGTTCATCCTGCAATTGTTCTTCGGGCAATTGTTCTTCGAGTAATTCGGTTTCAACCACTTCGGTGGGCAAAATTTCATCAACGTGAACAATCGCATTACCATATTCAATTGGCCTGAATGCCTTACCCGATACAAAAGCACCAAGAACAAAATAGATCACGGACAACAATGCTGCCAATATTCCAAAAATAACTGTTGTCGAGAATTTTCTTGGCGAATAAGGGCTGGCTGGAACTGTTGCTCGCGAAATTACTCTGGCATCAGGAGGGAGAACACCAGCATTCTGGCGAGCAAAGGCCTCACGATACCGGCCCAGATAGGATTCCAGCAATTGCCGTTCAGCAGCTGCTTCTCGCTCAAATGCGCGCAATTGAATTTCCTGCTCATTCAGTCGGCTCACATCAATTTTCAATCGCTCAATGCGCTCCACCAATGCATTTTCCTGACCCGATGCTATTTTTGCATCATTGGCAAATCCTGTTCGAATTTTACGGACTTCACTCCTAATGGAGCTGGAAAGATCATTCAATTGGGTTTTTAGTGTCTTGATTTTTGGATGGGATGACAGAAGCGTTGCCGACAACTCGGCAATTCTGTTTCGTGTCGCCAGTTCCTGCTCCCGCAACCGCTGCACCAACTGCGATGATACAACTTCCCTCACCGTATCGATGGAAGCACCGGAGCGTAAGAGTGACGTTATTTTTTCAGCGCGCCCTTCCGCCTCGGACCTTGCGGAGCGAATGCGTGACAAGTTAGCGTTAAGATCTGTGAGTTGTTGTTGATCGAGCAATACATTATTGACACCGGAAATCAGATTTGCGCTGGTCCTAAACTGCACCACACGCGATTCTGCCGATTTAACTCTGGTGCGAAGCGTTTGAATCTGACCTTCCAAAAAACGGGTTGCGTCTTTGCTTTCATCGTTTTTGGCTTCGCTCTGCAAAGAGAGATAATCAGCAACAACGGCATCTACAACCCGGGCAGCAAGCTCGGGATCTTGCGAAGAAAAATCAACTTCAATCACGCGAGAATCCTTGATTCGCGCAATACCAAGCCGTGAGGAAAATTTGGTTATCAGAGCATCTTCAGCCTGTTTGCTGGACTTACCCCAACCAACAACATGCAGCAAGCTCGAAATGAGCGACTTTTGATTGAACTCGTCTTTTGCACCCAAATCCAGAGCTTGAATAACCCTTGAGGCCACATCCCGACTGTCCAAAATCTGCACCTGGCTCAAAATAGCTTGCCTATCGATCACAGATGCCCTCACTGAACTATTTTGTTCGGGCACAGGACGGGTGAATGAATTATCCCGCGCTTCAATCAGTATTTTGGTATCTGCTCGATAAAGCGGGGTTTGCATATTCACATATACAAATGCAATCGCCATACTCGCGGCTATCAAAAAACCAATCTTCCAGCGCGCC
>JAESRR010000208.1 GCA_016764535.1 Cohaesibacteraceae bacterium
TCCAGGTTTCCCCCCCACCACCAATATGAGTATATGGCACTCCTACACATTGAACGGCTGCCTCAGCCGTTTCCGTCGCTATGACCAAACCGCCGGACATCCCGACCAGCCCCAGCGCCAAACCTGCCAGCGCCTTACCGGCGTTTTTGGAGATATTTTTGATCGAATTTCTATGACATGAAAATAACAAATACATACTGCAATCCATCCCGATGCCGCTGCAAATATGTGCAGCCGACAATATTTGACGCACCCTGAATTCTATCGATTCTTGCCGGGTACTTTCCCTGGGACATTCATAGATTATCAACACCGGTGAATTACGGCGACATGTCAATTATAAACCAATCGTTAAATAATTAAGTTGAGGAGTCACCAAAATGCAACATATTTGCATACGGTCCGTTTTGACGAGAAATCAAACGATCTAAATTAACTATGTAAAATCAATCAAAAATCGATGGATCACCTCGTGCCATCACCCAAAAAAGATTTCCACAATCGGTAGAAATTGAAATTTATTGAACCAACGCTCTAAAATTACACGATTTTACCCGCCAATCACCAGATCCGGCATAATCGCCAGAACGGTCATCGGTAGCGGATCAATCTGCTTGATGACAATGCTGCCCGACGTGTTCCAGTTGGCCGTAATGGTGAAAGATTGGTCGCCGGTGAACAGCCGAACAGCTTCGCCCCAATTCTCACTCGAACGCTGCTTCCATTCAATTAGATGATCCTCGTCCGGCCCGATCCGCAGGCCGCGCGATTGCTCCAGTTGCAGGGTCACTTCACCAATGGATTTCTTGCGCCCACGGGTAATACCAAGCCCTTCAACTGCGCCGGTTTCGATATCCAGCGTCTGCATAATCGCGCTATAGGATAGCCCGACATGGACCTGGTGCTCCGCCAGGTTTTTATCCGCCGCATCCGGCAGTGTCACACTGCCATTCACCACAGTCAGACCACGAACCACATTGCCGTCATACAGCGCTACGACTTCCCGCCCTTCCAGATGCCGTAACCCGGAGAGGCTGGTAATCACATCCGGGCCAATATATGACAGCCCGCTATCAACGAAAAAGCACTGCTGCGATGTCGTAAATTCGCGGGTATGCATCCGCTCAATGTAACGTTTTTCAGTTCCATTCACACTGCGCCTGATAATGAAATACGGCACATCTTCATTGCCTTCGGGGATAACAGTGACATCCTCAAACACCCCATCTGTTGCATGTTTGGTCCAGCCCCAGACTTCATGCTCTTTCATATATGTCAGCGACAGACAGGTGCCATCGTCCAGCACCACCCAGACAATTGACCAGGGTGCCTGGGCATAGGCCCATGAAGTAATTTTGCGGCCCTGAAACAGATCGCGGGCCAGCACAGTGAGGTCATTGCCAACATAACCCTCCTGCGAATACTCGTAGGAATAATCCCGCACAACACCGCCACGGGCCTGCGAATACAGCACCGTATTACCAATGATAATCGGTTGAACAACAGACGCGCCGCGATATCCCTGCGGACGAATAACCGGGTTGGCGGGTGTTAGAAAATCCTCCGAGCCGCCCGAGACCATCCATTCTGACGCCGAGGTAAATACCCCCAACCCACGCAGAGGCACCAGCGCACGAATGTCGTTTTTCTCGCGCGAGCGTACCCGAAATGTAATCGCGTCCGACGCCTTGGGTGGCGAGGCGGAGCTAAAATTCTCGTAATTGGCGGATTGCCCCAGATAAACCGCTGACGGGTTGTTGTGGGTTCCACCCAGAGCCAACCGCTGCTCAAAGAATGTGATCGCGCCGGGATAATCGCCCGGTCGGGAAAACGGATTGATCAATTCCTGTGGTGCATCTGACAAATCAGCCGTGATATTTTCATCGTCAAACTGTGTCGCCTCGGTTGTACCGGCGAGGCCATACAAACCATTGTCATCTTTGTAGACTGTGTAGCGTGTCGCTCCGGGCACCGCATTCCATGTCACCCGGTTGATCCCTCCGGCGATCGATAGATCATTGGTAATTGTTACTTCCAGATCGGAGGGAAGGCTCTCTTCACCCGTCTCACCCGACACCGATGACACGACATATTTGTATTCTGTCGCCACATAGCCGGTTTTGCTGCCGGTATAGCCGGGCGTTGAACCGGTGACACCATCAGGCGCAATGATCTTGTGTTTAAAATCAAGCGCCTTTAAATCCCAGATATTATCCCCCAGCCGTGAAAGCTTGTGTGGCGGATAATTTCGATGGGCGATATAAACCACGTCCTTTTCCTGGGCATAGGTTAGCCGCTCAAGATCAGCCGCAACGAAGGGTGTCGGTATTTCATAAATCCTGTCGGCAATACCGCTGGATAACCATTCACTATAGCCTGTCGCATCAACAGCCGCGCCATACATATCCTCGAGGGTAAAGCTGCCCGTAGACACATTTCGAACGATATAATTGCGATTATTGATCTCACTCATCCCCGTAATGCCGGAGATGAAAATCTCGTCGCCGTCAAGCAATCTGTGGCTTGTTGAGCTTACAATTGCCGGGTCGGTTTGTGAGATCCCGGATACTGCAAAACCTGATTCCGGGATCGTCACACCGGCGGGGTAAATACGATTGAACACCCCACCTGACGTATAGTTTCCATAGGCACTGCTATCGATGGCGATGTGTGGTCGATCTTCCAGCGAGAAACTATCAACATCGACACTACGCACGACAAAATGCCGGTCGTTCAGTTCAATCATCCCAACGATATTGTCGATCAGGATCTCATCGCCATCAACAAGACCATGACCGACTGAAGTCACTATTCCCGGGCTGGCATTGGTCAAATCGGTGATGGATATAACGGGGTCAGCGCCTGGCGCATCAGAGCCGTTCAGTTTTGTGATTGCTCCACCGGAAACCCAGCCAGCATATTCCAGCGTATTGACTTCAATGAGCGAGGGAACTTCCAGCGTGATCTTATCCACGTCAATGACACTGCGAACGCGAAAGCGTCGTCCGTTGAGTTCGGCCATACCCACAATACCGGTGATGACAATCTCATCGCCATATGAGAGACCGTGCGTGATCGACGTCACTTCACAGATCGSATCATTTGTGACTGCGGAAATAACCCTGCCACTATCAAGGATCGGCGAYCCGGTTCTGAATATGCGTAATTTGCGATCGGTGAACACCAGATTATAGGTCTGGTCAGTATCGGCGTCAAAAATGAAGGTCATCTGCCGGGCTTTGTCAGACACCCGWTTRCCTTCAACCAGCTTGCCCGTYACCTCCCCKACATATTGCAATCCGGCCCGGTTGGACGCCCCGCCATGCGCATGAATGATTATGTTCTCGGCCTGTTTCAATCCAGATTGGTATTTTGCCAGATCTACCCTGGCCCACAGCGCGCGCGCCAGAATACCKCCAGTGAATGAGGGTTGCATGGTGCGCGAAACGGCCATGGATAATTCCTGTCATGTTGGAAATTATAGAGATATGCAAGCAAACGAAGAGATTAGTCCCGCAGCGAATAGGTAACTTCCACATCGGGGATCGAAATCAATACGCCTGGCGCCACTTCGATAAAGGCAGCACCTTCTGCCTGGCTTCTTTTCAGCCTGCGGCGGGCCAGCCAGACAACGATGCAAAACGGGAGCATGGGAGTTAATCCACCCATGGATTTTCTCCCTCAACCTCATCGCTCAATGATTGTTCGCATTGGGCAACCAGCCATTCCAGATCAGCTTGTGTATCTTCTTCATCTTTCGCCGGATCTTCATCGTGCGGGTCTGGTTGCAGCGCATCAATTTCCTCAAGCAACGCATCAATCTCGGTGTGATCATCAGGTTGCGAAGTGTTTGCGTCGGCAAAATCAGTAGCATCAAATACAGCACCCGGTTCAATCAATTCATCCATCACACGACCCTCGCGACATGCTGTTCGGCCATCAAATCGGCAAAATTGAAATCATCATTGGCGTCGCTGGTTTCCGCACTTGCCCGGATCTCGCGCGCTGTCTGGTTTATCTCCTGTCGCAAACGTGCATCCCGGGTCAGCGGAAAAGCGATACGCGCAGAAAGCGCCCAGGATAAAGCATCAACAAACAGCGGCGGGAATTTCACCGGGTCATCAATCCGGGTGATGAATGACAAAAACGCTGGCGCATGATTGCAATATATCCGCTCGCCCCGTCGTCCGTAGGACACCGGATTGATGGCATTTTCGATATCAAGGCCGGGAATAATTCGTAGAAGTTTCAATATGCCGGATGGCTGCTGATAGGCATGGGACCACCGCTCGGCCCAGTCATTTTCTACCTCGGCCATCGACAGGGTTTTTTCGGCAAATCGCCACGGATAAAGTTGCAGCAAAGTATCCCGCGCCATCGGATAATGCAGCTGGCATTGCCGCGCTTCCTCGCTGGCTTCATTTAAATCGCTTATCGGGACACCCTTGCCAATATTGGACAGGGCGAGATTGCAAATTTCGACTTTGGACGTCATGGAAACCGGCCTCCATTATGGCAAGAGAACCCCGATTAGGGGATGTTCAGCAGGAAATACTGGTGTCTGGTGCGACGTCTTTTGGTGGACGGCCACGCCGTTTGGGTTTGGCAGATGCATCGGCGGGTTCCACCGCCACCATCCAAGACCCGAGTACACCTTCAAACTGGAATGTGTCGCCTTCAGCACGCATCATTGTGCCGTCATAGCCTCGCGCGGTTGCCCGCACGAGACCATTGACCCGGATTACAGATCTAGCCATTCGTCTGTGTACCTGCCGTGATTGCAGCTGTGATTTTACCAGCTGTCGCGTTGGCACCTGTGACATCATAGTAGAGCCGCAGATAGCGCCCCATCTCGCCCGTCCCGGCATGGGGAATGCCATCAAACCCGCTCTGCCACCCCGATTTAAGATCGGCCAGATCAACAGATCCGGTAGACCCGTGGGTCACAAAAGAACCAAAACCGCTATCATCTGACGACTGAACAGAGATAGACAGCGATGTCAGCGCAGCAAAATCCTCGGTCACCTGAATGGTCAGTGGAATCTTGCTGCCCTTGCCGATATCGCGTTTTAACGCTTCGATACCACCATGGGGCACACCATTGGTTCCAAGATCGATCACATTGGTTGATGCAGCATCAGCGGTGATCGCCTGTTTGTCGGAGAAGATATATTTTGTATCAAAAATCATCCCGTAATCCTTTGGGAAATGGCATGATCAAACCGGTCACGCCGAAATAAAAAGGGAAGTGTCGTGACCTGTTTTGGGCCACGACAGGGATTTAGGACGCCGCAGGCACCATGGCCTCTGTGTTCACCAGTGCGTCTGTTTCGCGAATTGGCATACCGCGATATGTCAGCACCTGCTCACCGGCAATCTCGCGACGGTCGAGCCGCACAAAATTGTCCGATGTCCCGGCATTGGTTGCCAGAGCATCAAGTGCCTCGAGCATTTTRTGGTTCATGTAGATGCACTGTTTRCCRCCRGCRACGCGGCGGGAYTGCAGCTGGTAATARGCCTTGCGCATCAGCTTRTAGAGATCGACAGACCCGGCCTCCACATCACTCACATCAATATTGGCGATSCGGGCATTGTAGCGCCAGTCYTTSACRGCGACGCCCATRTGCCAGGAGAATTTCTCTTCCTCGACATAATACGGATTGCTGTCACCATCGAGCACACGCTGCTTGCCCATGTCTTCACGCTGYACACCGGCTTTKGTGCCTTTGGGGTAKAGCAGATGGGTAAAGCGATCACCCCAGGTGACAAACCAGATCGAGGTATTGTCCGATCCSACACCACCCGCATTGATCACYTGYTGCTCGGACCCTTGCGAGTTTGTCGASGTTGCGTAATTTGCATAACGCGCAGAAAGGCCCTTGAACTTTTCAGGAGATGTGGCGGTGTCATGATAGAACATGCCCGTTGCCATTTCCTGGTTCATCGCTTCAAGGAAAGCCGCCCCTTCAGACAAACGTACAGCACCGCGATCGGATGCAAGGTCGAGCAATCGGCAATCAACCGAAGACATCGCCTCGACAAAACCGGTGGTATCATCCACCTGCTGGGTCTGCGATTTGCTCTGCGGAATGCCTTTATAGAGCATRCCCCATGAAACGCTTGGCAGACCGGTGCGGATCGTATGACGATGCACACTCCCCATATTGCATTCCATTGCCACGGCATCGGCAAGGATCTGGTTTTCCTGCGCMAGCAATTCAATAACGGCGGCAATCTGCCGACCATCACCTTCCTGGCGTTTATAAAGATCGATGAGTGACAGATAATTCTGGGCCAAAACAGCCATATGTAAAACCTCTTATATGCAACGGGACGTGACGATTTTCCGCCGCTTTACGTCCKGTTGCCCGGGTAAAGGATCTGCGCRTGGTCCTTGGTATCGACCGTTGCAGATGTGGATGACCCGACAGGCTTGTCTTCACTGAAAGCGTTGCCGACACGCGCCATGAAGCGGATCAGTTCGGGATGGTTGCCACCACCCGAATGGGTGAGATAGTCGCGCAATTCGGGCGTRCCAAAACGCTCCAGRGCCTTGCGCGCCGTATCAATTGAACGATCAAAMCCRCCGCCACCRATCTCGCGATCRGMTTTGGCRTTTGARATCCAGTCTTCCTGGGTTTTGTTCCAGGCTTCTGCCTGCTGGCGGCGYTGATSWYYYWGRWKGMMAKMRARWRTKTWRGSMTSMWTTWGKSKMRTKMSWRSRKSSCGCATTTGTGGYCCGGCGAGTTCCGCCAGTTCTTTRTCCAGCGGCACGCCATCAGGCAGGTTGAACKCGTATTTRCCRTCATCAGGYACAGAATTGGCGTCTTGCRTCGCCTCAACGTCATCATCAGCATCATTGCCGGATGCATYKAMATCAKTGTCTTGYGARGGTTCRWCYYGKGAMSCGYTGTYTTCGTACAGWACAGCTTCCGGGCTYWCATCRRSRSYSRYWTCRGGCGMWKCSGAMCCTGTTTCATCCATCGGTGCAAACGCGATTTGTGGTTCAATCCTGTCCAGCATCATGTGCCTCCGTTTTCTTTCCAGCCATTTTGCGGGCTTCCCGCTGCGCTTCGCGCTCCGCGACCATTTCAAGCATCAGTTTGGGGTAGGCACGGGCATCAACCGCCGCGATCTGGTTGAGGATTTTCAAACCGATATTGCGCTCGCCTTCCATGAAGTAGGTGGCGCTGTTGCCACTAAAGGTATTGCGATAAATCCCGCATTGTTCGAGGATCCACCACAACACAATACGGCAATGCTTATTTCGCAACACAACCTGCAAGGCTTCGACAATTTCCGGTGCCATTGGCACCTCTTTTTTCGCGGCCATTCTCTCTCCGATAATGTTGCGACGAATTTCCGAACTTCTGGCGCTGCATCAGCACGCGAAATCAACGCCTGCTGGCAAAATCCATCCCGCTTTTGTTGATCATGCCTAGCAAATAAATGTGTTTATCACAACAATATGGATGTGATGATCGTTCAAAACCTGCGTGTAACCGTGGGGAGAAATTCCAATACCCGGCGATGAACGGACATTTCACTGCTCGACAAATTCAGGCCACAAATGCTATGTATTCAAGAATTTTGGAATAATATCTCGCAAGAAGTGTCATCATGTCAGAAACACCCACAGTCAATCCCGAGGGATCAGACAAGCAAAAATCCGGTAGTTTTACTGAATCGAGAATGGAAAGCGCCATCCAGTCACCCAGATTTCAAAGCGCATCGGCTGGTTGGCAGCAACCTTCAGGCGCTTTGTTCTCCTCCGGGGAGGTATCAGATAAAAAATTGAAAAGAGCCAAAACAGTAATCAAGGCAAACAGCTATTTTTGCTGGTTCTACGTCGCGATCATCACGTTTGGCGTTGCAACGATCTTCGCCAGCCTGGATATTACCGGCACTATGATTGCAGTAGCAATAATCGCTGGTTGCGGGCTGACTGCATATGGACTGCTAAAACGAAATGGTTTTGCCGCAACGATATGGATCCTGATTACACTGATGGTTTTATTCGGGTTTCTCACTGGTTCTATCAACCCGCAAATCCCTGAGAATACGGCCTCGACTGCTTATCGCTTTGGCGTGAAGTTATCGTGGTACATATTTGCCTCACAAGCCATTCTTGGCGCAGGTTATGTATGGGCATTCTTTGTGTTGCGCAGTCACGACAAAGCGCAAAATAACCCAAACGGATCTGAGACTGAAACGGCAACTTCATAGAGAAGATTAGAAATCACGTGCGTCTAATGGAAATATAAACATGAGCGAACAAAACCCGATCCTGACCAAAAAACTGAACCGCGCCAGGTTAATAATCAAGGCAAACAGCTACTATTGCTGGTTCCTTGTTGTCGTCATTTCACTGTTCGTTTTATCAATTGGCGCATTTCTGGGTGGCACAGGTATCATAATTGCTGCTGCAATAATTGCCTGTTTCGGACTGGTTGCATATGGTCTTGGAAAACGAAACGGGTTTGCCACTGTGCTGTGGGCGTTTGTTACACTCTTCGCATTATTTGGCGTTCTCGCCGGTTCTGTGAACCCGGATCTTACAGAAGATACTGTATCAACGGCACGTAATCTTGGCGCGAAATTCGCCTGGTACATATTTGTAGCACAAGTCATTTTTGGCACAGCCTATCTATGGGCTTTCTTTGTGTTGAGAAAATCCGACAAGGCTCAAAACGGTCGTAGTGAGGCAGACGTCGAAACGACAGCAGCCTGACCAAAGCGCCAGACACCAGCATTCAGTGACAGACTAGCGATAGAATACCCGGTTTTACCTGTGCCACAATTGCGGCTGTTGGCGGGTGTAAATCATTAACATCACTAAAACCGGTTTGCGGCTCGACACCGGACATTGCCAATGCGTCAGACAGCATGCTGGTTTTAACCACAAAATCCGGTCCTGCTGGCAAAATCCATCCCGCTTTTGTTGATCATGCCTAACAAATAAAAGTGTTAATCACAACGATATGGATGTGATGATCGTTCAAAACCTGCGCGTAACCATGGGGAGAAATTCCAATATCGGGCGATGAACGGACATTTCACCGCTCGACAAATCCAAACCATAAATGCCATGTATTCAAGAATTTACAAATAATATCTTGCAGGAAGTGTTGTCATGTCAGAAACACCCAAAGACAATCCCGAGGGATCAGACAAGCAAAAATCCACCAGCTATACTGAAGTAATGATGGAAAGCGCCAGGAAGTCGCCGGGATTTCAAGGCGCGTCCACTGGTTGGCAACAGCCTTCAGGCGCCCTGTTTTCCTCCGGGGAAATATCAGACAAAAAACTGTCAGATAGTGAGTTGCGCATCAACCAGATCAAAAAACTGGGTTGGGCGTCAACTATCATCTCGGGAAATCGCAGTTATTGTGCCTGCCTGTTGTTCGTCATATCGATTGCTTACCAACCCGCAATGTCTGGTTTACTCCCGGCATTGGGTTCAAGCGGAATCATTATTCCAATCGCCATCTTTGTTTTCTTCGGATTTCTGGCCTGGGGTCTTGGGCGGCGAAATATAGTGGCAGCGGTAATATGGACGCTAATTGCTATACTAAATATACCCGGATTACTATCCGGTGCAGACACTTCCACCCAATATTCAAACTATGATGTCCAGGCAGCCGGTAACTTTGGAGCCGGGCTGGCCTGGTTCCTCAAAGCCGGACAGGTGATATTTGCTGGATTTTATGTATGGGCATTTTTTGTTTTGCGCAGTCACGACAAAGCACAAAATGAACCGAACGGATCCGAGACAGAAACGACAACTTCATGAAAAAGATAGAAAATTACACGCTTCTGTTGAAAATAACATCATGACTGAACAAAACCCAATCCTGACCAAAAAACTGAACCGCGCCAGAATAATAATCAAGGCAAACAGCTACTATTGCTGGTTCCTTGTCCTGGTCATTTCACTCTTTGTTTTATCAATCTCCGCTTACCATGGCAGCAACGGCATCATGATAGGTGCGCCAATAATTGGTTGTTTGGGACTGTTTGCCTTTGGCCTCGGAAGACGAAATGGTCTTGCTGCCATGTTATGGGGGTTCTTTACACTTTTCGCTCTATACGTCTTTCTGGCAGGTCCGGTAACCCCGGAATATCCGGGACCAATAGCGCGTATTCGAAACGCTTAATACGCCTGGTGCATGTTTGCTGCGCAAGTCATTATTGGAGCAGGATACATATGGGCATTCATTGTTTTACGAAATCACGACATGACAGAAAAATGTCGCAATGAGGAAGATGCCGGGACTCCGGAAGCCTGACCAAAGCGCCAGACACCAGCATTCAGTGACAGACTAGCGATAGAATGCCCGGTTTTACCTGCGCCACAATTGCAGCGGTTGGCGGGTGTAAATCATTCACATCACTAAAACCGGTTTGCGGCTCCACACCGGACATTGCCAACGCATCAGCCAGCATGTTGCTTTTAACTGCAAAATTCACATTTTGTGGAATATCGCCGGTAATGCGCATGATTTGCTGGGCATCAAGCTTGGCTGAAACCACCCCCACCACCAGCCCGGCACGGTTGATTAGCGGGCCTCCGGAATTGCCCTGTTGAACCGGAGCTGAAATGGTCAGATACCGCGCGTCTCCGGTGAGGCCTGACAGCGTACTGACCACGCCAGTTGTCACACTCAGCTCATCCCGGCTGCCGACAATTCCCCGCAACGGATAGCCGAGCGCCAATATATCCTCACCAAGTCGCGCGCCACCTAGGGCAATTTTTAACGGATGGGCGGTTCTGAAACCCGTCTCAACCCGGAGCACGGCAAGATCATTATTATTGTCGATACGTATGGGCGTCGCCATTCCCCACCCGGCAACCTCAACACTTGCGCAATCATCCACCACATGGGCATTGGTCGCCAAAACACCATCATCGGTGATGAAAAATCCGGTTCCCGAAGTTATTGTTTTTGGTGGCCGGACCGCGACACTTCCCGTATGTTCCGGTGCCTTTGGCAAAGGTATTTTTACCAACGGCTGATCATCCTCAAGATCCAGATAGGGCTGGAATGTATTGGACATCATGATCACCGGCGCAGACAGCCGCGCATGCAGGTTTTCATGATAAGCGATAGAGAAGCCGCGCTGGTCACGCCCGTTGGTTTGAAACCTTGCATAAAACCGGTTTTGATTTTCAATGCCCGACACCACAAACCAGTCTCCGCGGAACACGGCATAGGTCACGCGACGGCCCGGCAACGCCACCAAATGGTCATATAGTTCCTGAAAGCTGCGGTGCGGGAAATCCAGCCGGATTGTCTCGATCTCAAGATCCCCGCTTTGGGAAGCATAACGAGATCCGGTTCGTGTCGGGTCCTGCTTTAACAAAAGCGCAGAAGGCAACCACAGCTCAAACGCAGCATTTGCATCACGATAGAACCTGCCGCCTATTTTACGAACAGCGTTGGATGCACCGATCTTCAAGAGTTTAATCTGGTGCCGGGTGAGAATTCCGTCGGCACGACGCCCCAAACGTGTTTGAAACTTGCGAATAGCTCTCAGCGAACGTTTGCCAATGATGCCGTCAACAACACCATTAAAGCTTCCGGTCCAGATAAGGTTGAGCTGCAGACCAATCCGCTCTTCAATGGAAAACAGCCGCTCATAATGTTCGACAGACGCGGCGGCCCCCGGCCTTGCTATAC
>JAESRR010000209.1 GCA_016764535.1 Cohaesibacteraceae bacterium
GAACGAGCCAAAAAAGCCATCCTGCTTGAGGGGGATTTGCCAAGCCCGTTTGCACCGCCTTCAGGCTGTGTTTTCCGTACACGTTGTTCCCGGGCAAAGGAGATCTGTGCGCAGGAAATCCCGCTTCTATCGGAGCAACCGGATACAGATACCCACAGTGTGGCCTGCCACTTTCCTGGATAATGGCTTGCGGAATATCACTCTGGATCATCATATTGAACCCGCCATTCAGGCGGGTTTTTTGTGGGATCAGTGATGTTGATGTTTTAAGGACCAGCGTCCTCAGAATGGGAAAACGGGAATATATGCGCAATTTGGGTACGATGATGTAGATTTCCTATCAATTCAGGCAGGTTTTCTACATCCATATCCCGTTGATGCGATGTAAAATCGACCTCAAATGATGGTGGGCGTGGAGCGGGGAAATTCAATATGTTCGATTTACAGGCATTCAGACGAGATCTGCATCAAAATCCTGAAACAGGATTTGAAACAGTCCGGACTGCAAAGCGTATTGCCTCGGTCTTAAAAGACGCCGGTTTGAAAGTGTTTGAAAACATCGGCAAAACCGGTCTGGTAGCAACCCTGCAGCGCGGCGCGGATGAAGACGCCATTGGTCTGCGCGCCGATATGGATGCCTTGCCGATTACCGAAGCCAACACTTTTGATTATCGCTCAACCAATAAAGGCAAGTTTCATGGCTGTGGTCATGACGGACATTCCACCATGCTGCTCGGTGCGGCGCTAAAACTGGCGCAGGACCCCGGCTTAAAACGAACAATTCATTTCATTTTCCAGCCGGATGAAGAAAATGGCAATGGTGCGCTCGCCATGATCAATGACGGGTTATTTGACAGGTTTCCGATGCAGGCAGTTTTTGGCATGCACAATCTGCCGGGTCTTGAAACCGGTCACTTTGCTACACAAACCGGACCGTTCCTTGCGTTTGAAGACAATTTCGAAATCAGGGTGAAGGGCAAGGGTGGCCATGCAGCGAAGCCGGAAATGGGCATTGATGCAATCGTCACAAGTGCAGCGATTGTCACTCAGTTGCAAACAATTGTTTCCCGATCAATATCGGCAGGACAACATGTGGTGGTCTCGGTCACCGGGTTTGAAACAGATGGTGCGCGTAATATTCTGGCGAGCAATGTTTTGATCAGTGGTGATTGTCGTGGGTTCACCATTGAGGATTCATCACAGATCGAACAAAGGATGCGGGAGGTTGTCAAGGGTGTGGCTTTGGCGCAGGGTGCCAGTGCCGAGGTCAGTTATTCAACTTCGTTTCGTCCGTTGGTCAACGATGTTGAGCAGACGAAGATCGCCATAAAAGCGGCAGAGTTGGTGGGACCTGTAGACGGAGAATGTGGCCGGGTTGGTTTTGCCGAGGATTTCGCGGAATTTTTACAGCATCGTCCCGGTAATTTCATCAATATCGGAAACGGGCTGGAGGGCGCAAATGCCATGCCGCTGCATAATCCGGGTTATGATTTCAACGACGCGCTTATTCCCCATGGCATCGCATATTGGGAAGCGCTTGCCAGACAGGGGCAGCAATGATCAGGCATCAACCAAAAGGCACCAGCCTGACAGATCATTTGCCAGGTATATTACCGGCACTTGGCCTGGGATAATGCGTGGGATATGCGGCTGAACGCGACATTGTTAAAAAAATATCGTCCGTTACGATATTGAACCGTAACCACCCGTCCGCCCTTGCACGTCACAGTATATTTTTTGCCGTAGGATGTTGGCTCTTCCGTGAGGGAATATGCCTGGCTTGCACCTGCCATCATCATCAGGGCAACGAGACTCGTGAACGCAACTTTCATACTTACTCCCAATGTATTGACTACATTTTTTTTGACTACACATCCTGGAACGCACGATAGAACGCTATTCCTGATTTTTCCATAAATATTTTTCAGAAGCTGTTTTTGCCCCGGAAATTCATAAAACCAAAGCATTCCGCTTGGGCATTAAGCCAGTTTGGATGTGATAATCTGTGTCGGCTACAACCTCTGGCATCGTTCAGGTGGAGGATGCCTGTATACCTGTATATACGTCATGTTTGGATCAGATTTCCATTTTTGGTAAAGTGCCTAAAGGTGCCCGGTGTTAAGGACGAGTGTTGATGAGTATCTTTGACGCAATACCCGACAAATTTCCTCACGAAGTTAATTTGATTGATAAATCAATTACATTTGATCTAAAATCAGACCCGCTGGACGAGTATATCTCGATATTTATATCCCTTGTCATTTTCGTGGTAGCTGCTGCTATTGCTATATTTGCAACCCGATTATGGGAACCATGGCTATTTGGTCAGGATGGTGTGATCAAGGCAATTGGCGCAGCGGTGATTGCCGCCTTTGGGTGTTACCAGGGCTTTTCCATAATCAGAATATTMAACCGCATGAACCTGTGTACACATGTGGAAATATCAAGCGGTWTTGTKAAAGTCAGTCAGTCTGGAAGGCAAGCGGCCGCCACCTGGTCGAAAAAGATCAGCGAATATTCGGGGCTGGTTGTCGAAAACCGTGGCATTGCCGAAATTGACGGGRAGAAGAAGCCGATCCTCGCCCTCGTCATGCAGCATGAAGACCCGGCGTTTTCCATACCACTGATCATTACCTCTGATTCAAAAATCAGTCAGGATTCAATCACCCGGGCAAGCAACAGGCTTGGCTTGCAACATYTCAAACTGCAACATTCAACCCMGTTGGGCAGCAATATCCCCACCGGTACAATTGTCGCCAATCTCAAACAATCAACCAAACTGGTATGGTTCTTTCGGTTTATCACCCTTGTTGCCGTGGTGACCAGTATTGGCGGTTTACTGATGTTTATGGATACTGGATATTCCGTGGCCGATAATGTTACCGATYGGCCAAATTCGCAGCAATTGATATGGGGTGGTGTGATCGTTGGGCTCGGAATTTTGTGCGTTTTGGCCATGTGGTTYTACATGTCGCGTTATGTGATCTGGATGCAAGGGTCCGGGGATCAAATCGTAATCAAAACGGCCAGCCCGTGGGGGTCAACACAACACAGGTTTAATGCGTCACAAATTACCGACATTAGCTACCGGGATGATAAATCGGACGATAAAAAAACCACACCGCTACAAAACATTGCACTTCGGGTTGATGCACCCTGGCTTTACATGTCGGTCGAAAATATCAGCAGGCCGTTTATCATTGATATGCAGGCTGATTACGTCAATATGCAGCAGCTTGAGAAGCTTGGCGAGCAGCCCGATTTAGCCGGGGACACCGGGCAATTATCATGAATGCGGACCTGTCAATCAGTGTATAAATCTTCCAGATCCTATTTCCTTGTCATCTTTATTCTTGCTTTGTGGAGCCTTGCTGTAGCGGCTTCATTTGATCAGGTGCTCAATGCGCCATATCTGGGCGCGCAGTTTGAAGCTGATATTGCAGGCAAATCTATCAGAATTGTCAAATTAACACCCGGTTCACCTGCGGATCAGGCCGGTATGAATACCGGTGATGTCTATGTGAACGTTGAAAACAGTGCCGGTACCCGTCTTGCGCTGACCGGCTATGAAGCAATCTCCGGCCGTCATTTGCTTCATTCCTATGCCATGACCAATGCGACGAGGGACGCAAAGGCAAATCTCGCACCCTATCTGGCGCAAGACACGCTCATATTTGAGACCATATCGGGGAAGCGGATTTCCGTCTCGCCTGCCAAATGGAGACCGCTCACTTCGCTTCCCATCGGAATGTTCAATGCCCTGCTGCAAAGCCTGATTGTGGTGATGATTACAGTCGGCGTTTTGGCATTCGCCAAACCAACATTCGCGATGTATCTGCTGGTTGCCAGCGGCTTTGGTCTTGGTCTCAATAATCTTTTGGGTGTGGTTTTTAATTCGCAGGAACTGTCGGGTCTCGATGACATTTCCGAACCGCTTTTCACGTTGGCTGAATTTCTGGCCCTTGTATTTTCCCACGCACTTGTGGTGCTGCTGTGGCATTTCCCGGGGCGGATCAGCAGGTTCCCGTTTGGTACATTTATGTTTTTGCTGTCGCTATTCATATTGACCAGCCAGACATTCCAGTATTTTGAATTCCCGATCCATCCCTATCAAATTCCCAATCTGCTGGCGTTTCCCATGGCGCTGGTGATCAGCGTGGTGCAATGGCGCAGAACGCGGGATAAACCGGTTGAGCGTGCTTCGGTGATGTGGTTTGTGCTGACCATTGTCGGGATTTCGAGCATCGTGGTGGTGTTTTATGCACTGCCGATCATGCTCAATTATCCGCCCCTGTTACCGCCGACATTCGCATCATTTACATTGTCTTTCATATTTATAGGTATCGCGCTTGGTACCCTGCGTTATCGGCTGTTTGATATGCACCGTATCTGGTGGCGGGTGATTATCTGGTTCATGGGCGGGCTGGTTGTTTTGCTTGCAGATGTGCTGTTGATTTCCCAGTTTGATTTTGATCAGGATACCGCATTGCCGCTGGCACTGTTGATTGCCGGGTGGGCGTATTTCCCCTTGCGGCAGGCGATCTTTGAGTATTTCATCGCGTCAAAGGATGTGAAAATTCCTGATCATATTCCGGCCCTGATTGGCAAATTCTCCGGCGCGGAAGGCAGTGAGGAGTTTGATGGCAGGTTCGTGGCATTTCTCTACAAGGTGTTTGAAACAAGGGAACTGGGGCATGTTGCCTATAGCGATATTGATGGTGCCTGTCTGGAAGAGAACGGTCTGGCTTTGCGGATACCGCGGATATCCGGTTCAGGCTCCTTTCAGTTGATCGGCAAAGCCGGTGGTCGCCAGCTATTTTCCCTTGATGATGTGGCTGTCGCCAATTCTTTTGTGCGCCTTGTTCGTAATATGGGTGATGCAAGCCGGCGGGAATTTGAAAAACTGCATCAGGAACGTCAGCGCATAGTGCGTGATTTGCATGATGATGTTGGCGGGCGATTGCTCAGTCTGGTTTATCAGGCACCCAGCGAAAAGATGGCAGATACAGTTCGGTCCATCCTCGGCACGCTGAAGGAAACCCTGATTGTGGTGGAGGACACCCAGTCAATTGATTTTCAGTCGGCATGGCAACAAATGAAAGATGACGCGATCACCCGGCTGGAACAATCCGGCTTTGTCTGCCGGTTTGACGAAGCCATCGCTTCACCCCGCGTTTTATCGGCCCGCGAATACGTGAATTTGAAACGGATCGCGCAAGAGGTGGTGAGCAACATCATCAAGCATGGCCAGAAAGGTCCTGTCGAGATTGCGGCGCAGATTGATGCGGCAGGTTTGATTGAAATGTCTTTTACCAATCACATTGGCAAGGAAGATTGTGAATTGCATTCCAGCAAGCGCGGCCTTCTCAACATCAAAAGCCGAATTGAAGAAATCAATGGCTGGATGAAAAAGACAAATTCAGTATCCCCCGCGGGTCAACGGCAATTCAGCTTTGAACTGGCGCTGCCGCTTTCACGATAGGCAAGTGTGAGGAGCAATTAAACGAGGCCCTTTTGCCGGGCAATCAGCGCGGCTTCACTGCGGCTGGTGACATCCAGTTTGACATAAATCTTGCCAATATGGGTTGCTACTGTGTGTTTGGATATATCAAGTATTCCAGCAACTTCGGGGCGGTTAAAGCCTTTGGCAAGGAGTGTCAGAACTTCTTTTTCCCGCACGGTTAGCACAGCTTCCTCTACCGGGGGCGCATGATTAGCATGTGATACAGATGCGTGATCCTTTGGCGCGGAATTACCGTTTTCGCCGGGTGCAGAGCTGGAGCGATTGCGCATCAGTTCCAGCAGTCGACGGGTAACAGCAGGGGCCAAGGGTGGTTTGCCCTGTAAGATGCCACGAAATTCTTCAACCAGAACAGCGGGCGGTTGCTCTTTTAGTAGATAGCCCTTCGCGCCATTTTCAAGCGCGGTAATCAACCTTTCGCTCTCGTCATGGATTGTGGAAATGACAATATAGACGCCGGGCTGCAACCGCAGAACCTCGAGGATAAAATCTTCCCCGGCACCATCGGGCAGGTTTAAATCGAGCACCACCAGATCATATTTGGTGTTCTGTAATTTTTCCCGAGCGGCACCCAGTGTATCCACATCATCGATAATCGGGCTGGTAAATGCCTTTGTGACGACGTTCTTGATGACTTTGCGTGCGTCATGATGATCTTCTATCACAAGTACATTTTTCATTCAGGCATTCACACTCTTCATAAACATCAAACGCAACCGGTTGAGTTACACGTAACAAGCGATGATGGTGACATGACAAGGCTCTTCACACAAGCAATACAGCAGGGGCCTTCATCCGGTCTACTATGTAGGGATTATATAAGGCAATACCAACTGGCCCAGATGGATGATGGGCGTGTGCATTAACCCATGGGGTTGTTATTGTTTATATTGTCGAAAATTGGTAACAAGGTCGGCAAATGATTTTGGGCCGTATTTTTCGAAACTCTCTTGGTCAACAAATACGAAATCGTAAGTCACTTCCGATTGTGCCCGGTTAATATCTTCGCACCATTGTTCCAGGCGTGCGGTTTTGAGTGGTACGTCCAGGTCTTCAAGACCCTTTGTCTCGATGATGAATATTTCTTTTTCCGACTTCTTGACGATGAAGTCCGGGTAATAATTTGAAATGTTCCCGTCGGCGTTGACGTAATCCAGTTTGAAATTGATCGCAAAATAGTTTTTTGTGTAGGATACTACGTCTTCGCAATCCTCCAGGAAATTTGCAAATTCTAACTCTAGATGACTGTCGCCAATGACTCGATTGAAAACACTCTTTTGGGGGATGAGATAACCCTGGTCCTTTACCACGAATGGCCGCGTCTGGCGTAGTTTGATGGTGTCACGGATTTCCGCATCACCCTTATCACGAACCGTCTGAGCATTGATGGCCTTTTTAAAAGCCTCAATCAATGTCTTTGTGGCGGTCATTTCAGACAGATTGCGCAGGGTGTTGGGGTGCTCAAGATCAACCGTCTGATCGAACAGCTCTGATTGCAAGAACTCTTTGACCTTACCATAGAGCACGTCATATCCGCTGACCAGCCGCAGCTCTTTTTTGATGGTTTGGGCAAAATACCCGATCACGCTGCGATAGTCCGCCACGCCCGCCGTATCAAGAATCGTGGTGTGTGTTATCTCGCCAGTGGTGATCTCCTTGAAAACAATCTCTCGTTGTTCTTCTTCACTGAACTGCGTGTAAGGCACAGGATTGTGCCCCATAGCGTTAACGTCCAAATCAGCAAAATTCTTGTACTCGCGGTAAATTCTCGGCGTGAGTATCGGTATTTCAATATCAAGGACCTCAATGTCCTTCTTATCATTTTCGTTGTCTACTTCCACCACAAGCGGTGTCTTGGGCTTGGTGCCTTCACCCATTGCCGTGTGCTCAAGTTCAACACCCTCTGCCTGAATAGATTCCACAAAATCCATAAAGGCGTCCGTTCCCACGACACTGACCCATTCCTCTAGTCCGCCTGGATACATTTTGCGCAGGCCACGCCCAAGTGTCTGTTCCGGCAAGATATTGCTTTTGGACGAATAGGCTCGCAGGCCAACAATGGTGGTAACATTTTTTACATCCCACCCCTCTTTGAGCATCAACACCGAGACAATTGCTTTGTAAGGGCTGTCCGGGTCATCAACTTTGTTGGACTGTTCGCGCAACTTTTCCAGCTCTTCCTTGGCCTTCCCGGATGCTGCCTCGGATATCTCACCATTATTTTTGGTGTGAATGACCAGAACCGCATCCTTCAGATCAGGATAGCGACCTTCCAGGTATTCGGCTACGTCGTCACAGTTTTTGGTATCATCTGTCATCACGAACAAGATGGCCTTTTTACCCATCTTCTTATGTTCATCATAAGCCTTGCGCCATTCGATTACGCCCAAATCGATGTAGTCAGCATATTTCTCGGTAAATTTCGAACTTTGGCGTTCCGAAAGTTTCGCCCGGCTGGCCGCATCTGGCAAAACCGGGTGCTTCACCACGTTCTGGGAAATGGCCTCCACCAAAGGATAGTCGGAAACAGTTTGCACAAAAATCGCACCATTATTGTGCTTTGGTGTTGCTGTCACATCTACTTGCAACGCCAGTGATCCGCCCTTTTGCAAAAGTCGATTGTGGATGTCTTCAATGGATTTGAACCAGGCGAGTTTTTTATCATGAATGTGGTGCGCTTCATCGTTGAGCACCATCAGCTCGTCGATGTCTCGCACGATCATGCCCAAGTCCACTTTTGAGTCCGTGGTTTTTCCGGTTGGGCGCTTGCCAAAGAAATAGTCCATAGAGTTGTCGTCATCTGGCGAGGGCGGAATATCATCGCCTGAATAAACGCGGTGAATATTGGTCAGAAAGATATTGCCTGTAGGCTGGGTAACGCGCACTTCGTCCTGCTTGTGCAAAGTGAGCTGAAAATCATCACGCCAGTTCCGTCCATCGAACCCGTTGTCCGGCAATACCGGATCTTCAAAGAAAATTCGCAAGCCCTGAAAGTCGTGATAAATCCGGTCCAACACGATTATATTGGGTGTGATGAGAAGAAAATTACGTGCCAGATCAGAATCCGGCTCATAAAGCTTGTGAAAAAAGCTCCATGCCAAAACAAGGCTCATCACCTTGGTTTTGCCGCTACCGGTTGCCATCTTGATGACAAAACGCCGCCAGCTTTCATCGAACATGCTTGCCGATACCGCGCCGGTGCTATCGAAGCGCATCAGATCAAACTTGTCTTTCGCTCCTACTACATCATAGAGATAAATAACTGTTTCCAGCGCTTCCCGTTGAGCAAAGAAATATTGAAATTCTGCCATTGCACCGTTGGACTGAGGCAGAAGATGCGGTTCCCTGAACCACCAGTTCATAAGGCTTTTACTGGTATCGCTTGCGTCGACATAGCCACTGTCACGGAACGCCTTCACCTTCTTGCGCAGTTGCGCCACCAGCGGCGGCATAAGCTTATCCATGCTGGTATCGCGCAACGCTTCATCTGCCGGAAACCAGCGGATTGAAGGATCAAGAATAGAGTGAGGTGAAGCTGGAAAATCTGGGTGTAGCGCCATTATGCCATTTCTCCCACACTCACTTCGATGATCGTCATCGTGTCATTCCCAAAGATGTCCACCACCTTGATGGCCAATTTGCGCCGTCCCGGCCTGCATTCATGGGCAACGCTGGTCAATTCAAGTGAACGGTCTTTCTTGGTGCGAAAACTCTGCCATTCATTTTCAAAGATATAGTCGCCTGTCCATTGTTCTTCCCATTCTTCGGTTTCAGTATTCTGGACACGGATAATTTCGCGTTTGCTTTCAAAATCAAAATCGACCGACCAGTAATCAATCCAGTCCGTCCAGTTTTCGGTGAGTATTTCCCGATTAACAATACCATCCTTGTCCTTAACAACCTTCACGATCTGGCCGCGCTCGACAACGATCCGGCTACGTTTCTTTTTAAGCGTAGCCTCGGCGTTAGCGATAGAATCTTGGTTGTAGAAAACAGAAAAATCCGTCAACTCGACCGCCACACTATCGGCCTCAAGATGCGGCTTAACCTCAATGAAAGCAACGTCATGAAATACAGCTTGATTTTTCTCTACGGCACGTTTGTCAAACACATCAGCCGGAATGTACTTGGGCGAAATGTCGATGCCCTTGTCCCGCGCCTCATCGAGCACGTTCGGGAATAAGCCCATCTCAAATTCAAAGCCAAGAATGTCCACTTTGGTAATATGTTGCTTACGGCATTCAAGAATAATTTCTTCAACAAAAAGCCGTGTCACTGGCAGATTAACCGGCCCGATTGCGACTAACCGCCCTGCCCGTTTGCCGTGGAAGGTCGCAAAGCCGTCTGTTTTTTCTGCCTGATAAGCCCGTAAAATCAAGTTCAGAAACGCCGCTTCCTTCGCTGCTATCTGTTGTTCTTTTTGTTCCTCGCGCAAATCGGGATTAACTCCAATGAAGTGCTGACGTTCATATTTTCCGAGATTGAGTATTTCAAATGCTCGGTAGTCTTTGCCCTCGGCCTTGAGTTGACGCTGCACGCCAATCATGCGTTTGCGTGTTGTATGAATTCCAAATTTTCCAAGATCGGCAGCAATCCACCTTCTACCCAATGTTTCTGCAACAGCGGGGACAATACCGCCACCGCAAAAAAAATCCGCAACCAAGTCATTGCTTTTGCTGCTCGCACGAATAATTCTTTCTATAAGTGCCCAAGGTTTTTCGGTTGGATATCCTACCCGTTTGATCCCGTCGACCGGAAAACGTTGCGCAATAGCCATTTCCCACCACGATTCAGGTACTTTGCCATCTGGCAGTTCATAAGTATCTGCACGAAAACCCGAACCTTCCAAACCCGATTTAAAATTTCCAGACGTCTTCTCATTGTGGGGAATACGAACAGAATTATCTTCGAAAGTCCAATGTTCCTTTGACTTCGAGTACCAATAGATTGTGTTATGTTTGCGATTAAACTGGCTCATTCCAGGCGAACCTGGCCCTGTGAAAGTCCAAATGATTTCATTTCGAATATTTTCTTTACCAAGAACTTCATCCAACACAAGTCGAATAAATCCAGTAACTCGCCAATCACAATGCACATAAATGCTACCATCTTCAGCTAGCAAATCGCACATTAACACGAGACGCTCATAAATCATGGCTATGAAGCTATCTGCTCCTTGCCCCCAAGTGTCGCGGTAAGCGATTTCTTCAAGGATGTTGGGTTTCTTCGTAAACGTATCGTCGCCGATCTCAATATCCATTGAGAAGTCTGCACCAACATCAAATGGCGGGTCTATATAAATAAGTTTGAGGCCGCCTTACGCCTCGATTTCCTCACGAAGTGGCCCGTTTTTAAGGTTGGAAAGAATCAGCTTGTTGTCACCCCAAATCAGTTTGTTGGTCCAGCCTTTAAGTTGGCGCCCACGATTATCTACTGAAAATAAATTGCGCTGCGCCGTAGAGCTGTTGGGTTTTTCCTCACGCGGTTCGTCCACATGTTCAATTGTCTGGAATGGCAAAACTATGTTGCAAACTTCATTGGTTTTGCCATTCCAGACAAGCTCTACTTCTCGTTTATCTTCGAACAACAAAAAGCGGTACTTGTCCGGCAGGGATTTTCCTGATTCCAGAAGCTTGTTTATATCTCTAATTTCATTGGATGTAAGTTTCATAAAGCGCCTTCGAAACCAATAGGTAGATTGATATTTTGGACAATAGTAAGTAGTGCTCTGTTAGTAGTTTCAAACTCGAAACCACAACCAATAATGGCATTTACTTTTATGAACAGTCAATCCGCAGAATGCACTGCTTTGGGGCGTTTAGAGCCCTATTTGTCTCACCACCCACAGGTTTGTCTGTGGTTCAGGACCACAGCACACCCACTACGCTCAAAAACCAACATTGCTGCATGGTTCCTGTGTTTCTTTGGAAATTGAGTGTTATGAGTGTAGGGACAATATTAATACAACAAGATCAACCTCTTAACTAAACAATTGAGTGTAGTGGTGAGTGTAGGCTGAGTGTTATTTGACTGTTATGCTCTAAAACAGCCTCTCCACTCTCAATAATCGGGTTGCTGACACACTGAAATTACAGGTTTCTCCTTCACGCATGCCCGGAAGTACATTC
>JAESRR010000055.1 GCA_016764535.1 Cohaesibacteraceae bacterium
AAAGCAATTTCATGTACAGGAACCATCATGGGATTCATCGGGAGCTCATGATAGCAGCGATGGTTCCATTACAGCACCCATGCATGGCGAATTGACGGCACTATTTGTTGCTGAAGGTGATTATGTTTCTGTTGGGGACCAAATTTTTGTGGTGGAAGCAATGAAGATGGAACACAGTGTTACCTCTCCTCTGGCTGGCAAAATCATGGATATTGGTGTGACCGTGGGTGATCAGGTTGTACAGGATTCGATTATTGTTCAAATCGATCCCGAAGTAGAAGCAAAAACAAGTGCAACAAATATTTGAATACGGACTTATGTTTGGCTGAAATTCTGCTAAACCCGTCGGATGGTGCTAAATCTTGTTAAATTGTGTGTGGGAATTGAATCGGTCGAACACTATGAAGAAGTGGTCTCWTCAAGGATCGATCTTGCACAAAAAAACAGGGAAAAAATAGATCTAAAACATACGACGCGGATGGTTCCACGTCGCGATCATGAACTCGTTGACGGGGGCTCTCTTTATTGGGTAATCAAGGGCTCAATTCAAATTCGACAATTGATCCGGGATATTGAACCATTTACCGATCCCGAGGGCATAGGGCGGTGTCATATTAAACTGGACACTGTGCTGGTTCGTACATTCCCAATGCCACGCCGGGCCTTTCAGGGCTGGCGATATCTAAAGCCAGATGATTCTCCAAATGATTTATCCAAAGTCAGTTCCAGGCAAACAATTCCTCAGCAGCTGCTAAGGGAATTGGCCGAGCTCGGTCTTTTATAGTTTTGGTTTTGCAAAATACCCCCATATAGATCAGTATAAATTACGCCTGTTTGTAATAGAGGAACAATCATTGGCTGATCGAAACAGGGAAGTCATTGCAAAAACTGCCGGAAAAGTAATTTCCCGGTCTAGTGGCACAGACATTGACAATTTTATAGACGCGGTTCGATTGTCTGTTCCGGGACAGGGGAAATTGATATTTGCTCTGGATGCCACCATGAGCCGCCAACCCACATGGGATCTTGCGTGCAAGCTTCAAAGCGAAATGTTTTCCGAAACGGCAAAACTGGGTACCCTTGATATTCAACTGGTTTATTATCGTGGATTTCGTGAATGCAGGTCCAGCCGGTGGATCAGGGATAGTGCAACTCTCGGAGCCATGATGGAAGGTATCTGTGTGGCTGGCGGGCAGACTCAAATAAAAAAAATACTCAAGCATGCCAAACGCGTTGCAAAAAAAGACAGGGCATCGATTCTTGTATTTGTTGGTGATGCGATGGAGGAATCATTAGACCAATTGGCTCATATTGCTGGCCAACTTGCACTTCTCAATATGAAATTATTGATGTTTCAAGAAGGCGAAGATGCACAGGCACACTCGGCATTTGCGGAGCTAGCTCGTATTACTGATGGCGCACATTGTGTATTTGATAGCAATTCTCCGGGGGAGTTGCGCGAATTGTTGCATGCAGCAGCCATATATGCTGTGGGAGGCAAGGTGGCGCTGGAAAATTCTCGCAGTTCGGGCGCCACAAAACTCCTGGGGTATAACCGCTAAATTTCCAGGTTCAAAAAAGGAGTTGTTTTTCCATATGTCTTATTTGTTGGCCGGATGCCTTTTGCTAGTTGTATTGATGGTGGCTGCAAAATTTTTCGTACAGGCAGATCCAGCTACTCTGGTTAAATTCGTTAGATATTCTGGCGGCATTCTGGGACTGCTTGCTACGCTATTTTTGGTATTAACCGGTCGATGGATATTCGCTCTGTTTTTAGGACCAGTTTCACTGACATTACTCCGGCGTGGCTGGAGAGGTTACCGGCAATCAGCAAAATCCAGAGGTCAAAGCAGTACCGTCAGAACGGCTGCTCTTGAAATGGAACTTGATCACGAAWCRGGCCATGTYGACGGAACWGTTCTTGCCGGACAATTTGAAGGRCAAAATCTAAATTCYCTTAATCGAAGTGAYCTGTCCAGACTATACGRTGACATTSGTTCGGACGCCGATAGTATCGCATTACTCGAAGCTTATCTCGATCGCAGGTTTCCCGGATGGCGTGAAAACATTGATRAARACGATACATCKAGGGTGCATAGCGCGGCGAGTTCGAGCCCCATGCCCCTTGAGGAGGCCTATCAAATCCTGGGGCTTTCTTCKGGAGCCAGCAGCACGGAAATTCGSGAGGCTCACAGGCGGCTCATGAARAGTGTCCACCCYGACAGYGGTGGATCKACTTTTCTTGCCGCGAAAATTAACGAAGCCAAGGATACGCTTCTCAGTACTCATTACTAATTCTCCGAAGCCCTAATTACTAACCGCTAAACAAGCGATCTTTTTCTTTTTTAAGGCCGCACAAGTACGGCGTGCTGTCTTCTTGTTTGCAAAACCTGCAAATCTTGCACGGATATAGCGTGCATTATTGCGTGTGTATGACTGTGTAAAAGGAATGGCGGATACAAGTATCGGATTTGCTTTTTTCCGAACCGAATCCAGCAGCCTTTCTGCGGCCGCCAGATTGTCCAAGGCACCTATTTGTATCACCCAGCCATCGTGTTTTTTATCAGTTTTCTGTTTGGAGGGAGTAATCGTACCAGTGATGAGATTTTCACTGTTATTTGGTTGAATAGAAATGCCTGGCTCGGTCGATTTTCTCGATTGGTTGGACTTTGTACTAACCACAACATTTCTTAGTAATATGCCGTTCACTGATGCAACATTGCTGGATTTTCTGTCCGGAGAAGCGCGTGGTAATGCTTGTTCCTGCTCTACCGCCAGGCCGGCAAAATCCAGAAAATTGGGYGATACGACTGATTCAGGGTCCATTGAACCTTGTTCGAGCCGTTGCCGGGGCTGGTTTTGAGAAAGGGATGCCAGGTTTACCGGTGCAGCTTTTAAAGCCGGTTTGGAAGACAAACTCGCCAGTCTATTATTGTTAGGCCTGGGAGCAGGTACATTTCGCATTACAATATAGGAACTGGATGCTTTTCGCTTTGGAATACCAATTTTTGCAACCAGTCTTCTGCCGGATTTTGCTTTTCCAATGTATAAGCGAATTAGTTTTTCCATTTGTTTGTCGCGGCTTTTGCCAGTTCTTCCGCCAAGAACGACGGCCACAATGTATTTTCCCTTGTCTTTAACCGACGTTACCAGGTTAAATCCGGATGCTCTAATATATCCGGTTTTGATACCATCAACACCGCGGACCCTGCCCAATAATTTGTTATGATTGCCGTATTTTCGACCTCTGTATTTGAATGAGCGAGTCTTGAATAACTTATATTGAATCGGGAAACGATCCTGAAGCGCACGACCCAGTAGGGCCATGTCTCGGGCAGTGGTTTTTTGTGCTGAATTTGGTAATCCGGAGGCATTTTTGAAAGTTGTTCTTTTCATGCCTATACGACGAGCGGTTTTCGTCATTTTGCGCGCGAATTTCACCTCGGAACCACTAATGTGTTCAGCGGATGCAGTCGCAACATCATTAGCCGATTTGGTGATGAGTGCCATGATAGCATCCTGGAAACTTATGGTCTCACCGGGCTTTAAACCAAGTTTGGATGGTGCCTGACCCCAGGCCTTTTTTGAAAATTTGATTTTTGTTCGGGAGTTGGCACGTCCTGCCTCAAGTTCTTCGAACATGATATACAAAGTCATCATTTTCGTTAGGGACGCTGGAAAACGATAAGAATCTGCATTGTTGGAATAGAGTGTTTTTCCGGTTTTGGCATCAATAACCAATCCGGCATATTTACTATTTGCGGATGCAGCAACAGCCATTGTCATGATAACTATCGCTGTAAATATACAAACTTTAAGTAACCGGAACCAACCGGAATACAAGTAACTCAACCAACGCAAATTCAACATATTCCCCAACCCAGATAGATCCCATTGTCAGCAATGCAATCATGTCCAATGATTTCGTAGTGATGCAAGGAAACAACACAACGCGGCCTAATCAGGGCCTTTTAGGATATTAGCTTTTCAGGGTTACGAAACTGTAAAATAGCATTCAATTGTATGAAGATATTTTGATGTTATTAAGCTTGTCGTTCAAAATCGCCAGAGTCTGATTGATTCGAATTACGGCTTTGGATTTGCGACGATGTACCTGTCATTTGACGCAAATACCTACTCATATCCGAGATAGCTTTGGTGAACAGCATATCGCCTGGTTTAATATTTTTAATTTAACACTTACAAATGGTCTGATAGTACCTACATCAATAAGCTGAATTAGGAGAAATTATCCTAATTTCGTTATTGTTTTGTGGATTGCCAAGGACTTGCCAGAATTATCCGCTATAATTAAACTGACTATGAAACACTAATAGACGGACTATATGGAGATACCGGAATGAGAATTTTGTTGCAAACAAGCAACAAAGAACGGCTTCAAGACAAACCGGACGATGATGGAACCGATCTTGCTGTCAAGACCAGAACCAGGGTYAAACGKCCAAGTCTGTATCGTGTTTTATTGTTGAATGATGATTTTACCCCAATGGAATTTGTGRTCCAYATTCTGGARCRATTTTTCAACAAGGGACGTGAYGAAGCCACWCAGGTGATGYTGCATGTTCATCAAAGCGGTGTCGGTGAATGCGGTGTATTCACATTTGAAATAGCGGAAACAAAAGTGACCCAGGTTATGGATTTTGCTCGKCAACACGAGCATCCWCTGCAATGTGTTATGGAAAARAAGTGAGGTTGTACTGTGCCATCATTTTCCCGTAGTTTGGAAAAAGCTCTCCATCARGCGYTGGCYTTTGCCAAYGACAGRCAACAGGAATAYGCCACACTTGAGCACCTTTTGYTGGCATTGCTGGATGACCAGGATGCATCCGCTGTAATGCGGGCATGTAATGTCGATCTGGATGAACTCCGGGTCAGCCTTGTAGGGTATATTGATTCAGAACTCGCAAATCTGGTTTCAGAAATGGACGAGGATTCAAAACCTACTGCGGGTTTCCAGCGCGTCATTCAACGCGCAGTTATTCATGTACAATCTTCCGGACGTGAGGAAGTAACAGGTGCCAACGTTCTGATCGCGATTTTTGCAGAACGGGAAAGCCACGCAGCCTATTTTCTGCATGAACAGGATATGACCCGCTACGATGCTGTAAATTACATTTCTCACGGCATTGCAAAAAGATCCGGGATGGACGAAAGCCGTACCATCGAAGGACTGGGTGAAGAAGAATTTCTGGACGAAGACGGTGATGATGTTGAGCCGGGCAAAGCAAAAGATACCAATGCACTCGCCGCATATTGCGTAAATTTGAATGAAAAAGCCCTGGATGGAAAAATCGATGTTCTCATTGGAAGAAGCCAGGAACTTGAACGTACAATCCAGGTATTATGTCGAAGGCAAAAAAACAATCCCTTGCTGGTAGGTGATCCTGGAGTTGGCAAGACTGCAATAGCCGAAGGGCTTGCCAAACGAATTGTCGAGGGGCAAGTTCCCGAGGTGCTGTCCAATGCGACAATTTTTGCTCTGGACATGGGTTTGTTGCTTGCCGGCACCCGGTATCGGGGAGATTTTGAAGAACGGTTGAAGCAGGTCGTGAAGGAAATTGAAAATCATCCAGATTCAATCATGTTTATTGATGAAATTCATACAGTTATTGGCGCTGGCGCAACTTCTGGCGGCGCGATGGATGCTTCCAATCTTCTAAAGCCTGCACTTGCAAGCGGTACATTAAGGTGCATGGGATCAACCACATATAAAGAATACAGGCAATTCTTTGAAAAAGATCGGGCCCTGGTACGCAGATTTCAAAAAATTGATATCAAGGAACCGTCCATTCCGGATGCGATCAGCATCCTGAAAGGGCTGAAACCCTATTATGAAGAATTCCATGATGTCCGGTTTACTCAGGATGCATTGAAATCTGCTGTTGAATTGTCCGCACGGCATATTAACGACAGAAAACTTCCTGATAAAGCAATTGATGTTATTGATGAAACCGGTGCAGCGCAGCAATTATTACCTCAATCGCGGAGGAGAAAAATAATATCTCCAAAAGAAATTGAGGCAACTGTAGCAAAGATGGCCAGGATTCCGCCAAAATCTGTATCCCGGGATGATGTCGAAGTTCTAATCAATCTGGAAAACAACCTCAAACGTGTAGTCTACGGGCAGGATGATGCTATTTCAGCTTTGGCGTCAGCGATAAAGCTTGCCCGGGCAGGTTTGCGTGAGCCGGAAAAACCAATCGGTAGTTACCTTTTCTCCGGCCCGACAGGTGTGGGTAAAACCGAAGTCGCGAAACAACTTGCTGACACACTTGGTGTGGAATTATTACGATTTGATATGTCGGAATATATGGAAAAGCACACAGTTTCCAGACTGATTGGAGCTCCTCCAGGATATGTTGGATTTGACCAGGGCGGTTTGCTCACAGATGGCGTGGACCAAAATCCACATTGTGTATTGTTGCTGGACGAAATTGAAAAAGCTCATCCTGAGCTGTTCAATATTCTGTTGCAAATCATGGACCATGGGCAACTAACCGATAACAATGGCAAGCAGGTCATATTCCGGAATGTTATTCTGATTATGACAACAAACGCCGGTGCTGCTGATATGGCAAAGTCTGCAATCGGTTTCGGAAACTCTCAACGCGAAGGCGATGATCAGGAAGCCATTGAGCGATTGTTTTCCCCCGAATTTCGCAACAGGCTCGACTCTGTCATTCAATTTGCCCGCCTAAAACCTGACGATGTCAGTAAGGTTGTTGAGAAATTCATTCTTCAGCTTGAAGCACAGCTTGAAGACCGAAATGTGGTATTTGAATTAACAACGAAAGCCGGTAGCTGGCTAGCCAAAAAGGGCTATGATGAAAAAATGGGAGCACGTCCATTGGCGCGTGTAATCCAGGAACATATTAAACGCCCATTGGCTGAAGAATTGCTTTTTGGAGCGTTAACAAAAGGTGGAACCGTTAAAGTTGACGTAGAGAAATCTGGCAAAAAGCTATCACTAACATTTATAGGTGATCGTCCGGTAACGCCAAAACCAGAAGTTACAAAAAGTAAAAAAGCAAAAAAACCTGGCAAGAAGAAAAATACCAGGGCTGGTCAGACTGGTTCTTCAAAATCCAGTCGAGGTTCGGTACCCAGTGTTCCGGTGAAGTCTGGATAAAGTCGATGGAATTACGCAGTATTTCCAAATCCTGGTCTTAATCTAAAGAACTTGCCCGTTCATGGTCAGGTTCTTCCCCTGGTCCAATTCTGGATTTTGATTTGCCCGTCAACAATCATGATATACCGCAGTCTTTAAATCGTTGGCTTCTTCTTGGCGCAAAAAATGTATTTTCGATTCCAGCATTAATACTGATGGTTTCATTTGTCGGGTTTGGGAGTTTTGCCAGAGAAAACGGCATTGGTCTATTTGAAACCATGCTCATGACCGGCAGTATATGGGCATTACCGGCGCAAGTAATTCTTACCGAAAACATTGCAGCAAATACTGGTGTTTTAACAGCAGCAGTTGCAGTTGGACTATCATCCATTCGGCTCATGCCGATGGTTATGGCATTATTGCCAGAAATCCAAAATGACCGGCACCGAGGTATTCACTATTTTGTCGTCATTTCCTGTGTTGCGATAACCATTTGGGTTTTTGCAATGCACCGAATAAAGGACATTCCCCGACATGCCAGAATTTCCTATTTGGCAGGCTTTGCGGGCAGCCTTTGGATTTGCAATGTATTAATCACTGGAATAGCTCACCAACTTAGCGGATTGGTGCCGCCAATTATTGCTACAGCTTTGCTATTTCTGATGCCTCTTTATTTCCTGATAACATTACCTGGCGCGGCACGAGGTGACGCAGACAAGTTTGCATTTATTTTTGGTGTGGCATTGGGACCAGCTCTCTTTATCTATTTTCCGGATTATTCACTGATATTAACCGGGCTGATCGGTGGAACTCTGGCCTTTATTGTAACGCGTTTCAGAAGAAAATCGACATGAACGATCAATTGGCAACATGGATTGTTATTTTGTTTGCGGGTGCATTTTGCACACATATCTGGCGTTGGTTTGGTGTTTTTTTCGCCGGGCAGCTGGATGCTGATAACAATTGGATTGTATGGGCAAGGGCAGTTGCGACTGCCCTTATTGCAGGCATTATTGCAAAGTTGATATTGTTCCCGTCCGGCGAATTGGTAAACGTGTCGTTGTTTACAAGACTTGCAGCAACGGGAACCGGAGTAGCTGCTTATTATTTTCTTCAAAAGAAACTTTTGATTGGAGTAGTGGCAGGGGAGATATGTTTTATCGTGTTAATCTCATTGGGTATTTAGAGAACACTTCTTAATTTGGTGGCAAGGGTTTTTAGAATATTGGCATCTGCCATCTCTCCGGAATGTGGACGCATTTTGATATTTTCAAATCTTGGAATCACATGCATGTGTAAATGAAAGACGATTTGCCCTCCCGCTGTTTCGTTGAATTGTTGCATGGTAATGCCGTCAGCATTAAGAGCCAGCATTTGTGCCCGGGCGATCCGTTGAGTTGTGTCCATCACTTGAGCGAGCGTAACCGTATCTGCATCCAGCATGTTTCTGCAGTGCCTTTTGGGTAAGACCAGAACATGCCCGTCAGCACGAGGCATGATATCCATGATAGCAAATGTATACTGGTCTTCAAAAACCTTTTCGCACGGTAGTTCTCCCTTCAGGATTTTAGCGAAAATATTTTTGTCGTCGTATGAGTATTCGGGCATCAGGTTCTCCGGAAATATGACATTGAATATTATATCTGGCGAAATTTTATTTATAGGGATTCTGCGCGTTTAGGTACTCGATATCCAGCTTGACTTGTGTACCTTCCTCTTCCAGATAATTTGCAATCGCGGTCCTAAATCCAGCATGAGCAATCCAGTGCGCAGAATGAGTAGTGACGGGGAGATATCCGCGAGCCAGTTTATGTAAACCCTGCGCTCCGGCTTCGACATTGTCAATTTGATGGGCAATTGCCCAATCGATTGCCTGATAGTAGCAAAGTTCGAAATGAAGGAACGGGACTTCTTCACGGCATCCCCAATATCGGCCGTATACAGTATTTGAACCGATGAAATTCAGTGCAGCTGCGATGGTCTCCCCATTACGAATTGCTAGAACAAGCAATATGTCATCTGACATGGTTTCACCAATGAGGTCGAAAAACTCTCTGTTTAAATAAGGTGTTCCCCATTTTCGATCTCCGGTATCCAGGTAGAATTCGAAAAAATCATCCCAGTGATGTTTGTCAATCTGGGTTCCATTCAGAGTAACAATACTGATATTGTTGGCTGTGGCTGCACGACGTTCCTTGCGAATTATTTTTCGTTTTCTGGATGTAAGTTTTTCCAGAAAATCATCAAATGAAACATAATCCTGGTTGGTCCAATGGAATTGCTGATCGGTTCGCTGCAAAAAAACTTCCGGCTTCAAACATTTGGCCTGTAGCGAATTCAGGAATGTTAGATGCAGAGAAGATGCCTGATGTCTTTTTGTGAGTTCAATAGCGGCTTGACCCAGAATTTCTATGGCATCTGAACTTTCATACAAATTCGAAACAAGAAAGCGCGGAGATGTAACTGGCGTAAATGGAATGGAGCATTGTATTTTGGGGTAGTATTGACCACCCGCTCTTGCAAATGCGTCGGCCCATCCGTGATCAAAGACATATTCACCCATGGAATGGTTTTTGAGATAGCACGGCAAAATTGCCAGCGGAATATTTTGATCTCCGACGAGAACCAAATGCTGGGCCATCCATCCAGTTTCCGGACTTGCACAGCCCGTTTTTTCCAGTGCATTAATAAAATCAAATGATGTAAATGGATTATATTCATTGCCGATGTGGTGATTATTATCCAATACTGGATTGGCACATCTATTCCAGTCATTGCGGCCAATTGCGGCGGCAGAATCTACGATTTGAACCTGAATCGGCTGATCTTTCATAATTTAACAACATGAAAATATTGAATGACCTGCAGATTGGTTGACCCGCACCATGTCTGGCGCAAATCAGGGATCAGTGCCAAATTATTTGTTTCTATATAGATGAAGGATCATACCCTTCAAATGTAACCTGATCCGCATAACGATAAGCGATCTCTCGGTCCGCAGCACTTCTCACTGTCCAACAAATTACCGGGATGCCTGCCAATCGTGCAACCCATGGCATAAACGATGGAAAGTCTTTTACTGCATATGAAATGAAATCAGGTCTTGAACGCGGCCAATGCAATAAATATTGCAAGTATTTTCGTTTGTACCAAGGCATCGGCTTTGCTGGATTAGTGAACGCACAAGATACTATTCCAACAGGTATTGGCTTTTCGATTAATGATTTTAACAAGGTAACGGTTTTGGGGTTAAACGACATTAAGGCGACTTCCCCATTATAGTTACTCACGCATTTTACTACCTGGTTCGCGAGGAATTCTTCTTCGTTTTCATTGCTTTTCAGCTCAATAATCACAGGAACCCGGCCATCAATTCTTTTTAACGTTTCCGCCAGGGATTCAATGCCATTGTTGCTGGCCCGATACGCGACGTCACGCAATTGAAAAAGCGTTTTGTCTCGCAATCTCCCTGTAGAATGCGTGAGACGATCGAGCGTAAAATCGTGAAAAGTAACGGCGTTATCATCGTGTGTTAGTTGAACGTCTATTTCAATTGTATAATTGTGATCAATTGCAGCCTCCAGAGCATCGGGAGTATTTTCTACACGGCCAAATTCGATGTTATGAAATCCACGATGCGCTATTGGTCGGGCAGTCAGCCATCTCATATTCCGAACCATCGGGCTTAATCTTTCGAAATTTCGAAAATTGCTTCGATTTCAACGCTGGCGCCAAAAGGCAAATTTGCAACGCCAACTGCAGAACGTGCGTGCCGACCTGCATCGCCCAACACTTCAACCATCAAATCCGACGCTCCATTGACAATTTGTGGCTGATCTCCAAAGTCTGATGTTGAGTTAACAAAAGCAACCAGCTTGACAAGGCGCTGTACTTTATCAAGGTCTCCGAGTGCTGCATTCGCCTGAGCCAATAGGTTGATTGCACAAAGCCGTGCTGCTGCTTTGCCATCATCTATTGTTACATTATCACCAAGGCGACCAACATATTCAATTCCAGACGCTCCCATTGGCAATTGTCCCGAGATAAAAAGCTGGTTTCCTGTTACAACAAAAGGAACATAATTTGCAGCCGGGGCTGCAGGATTTGGTAATTTCAATCCCATGTCTGCGAGACGAGATTCAATATTTCCAGCCATAAATATGTTCCTTGTTGGGATGAGTGTCTGCTCTGCGTTAGTCAAATGGAATATAATGTGAAAGACGCATTGAAGCGAGGCCCAAAATGTCTTTGGTATCAGTTTTGCCCAGGTCTAAAACAAGTGCTGGTTTTGTATATGATGCGAGCTATGCTCGTCTGTCTTTGGTAATTTAATTTGGAACGTCATACTGTAATGCATATTCCTGTTTGTTCTCGCATTGGATTGTTCCTCGCGGCTTCTTTCATAAGCAATATATCATTGTCAGCAATCGCGAATGAAAACAAAATTGTTTCGAAAGTATTTGGTGCCCCGGAAATTTCTTTAGTGTCTCATCGGGCAATCTATGAATTT
>JAESRR010000056.1 GCA_016764535.1 Cohaesibacteraceae bacterium
GGGCGAGTTCGCACTCATCCTGTTACCGTCGTTTATGCTGGCGGCGGCGATGTCAAAAAATAGTTCCGGAGCCGCACGACATCTGGTAACCGGAACAGCTCCCTTTGCAGCAGCAGGCATGGTGTGCCCGGATACGGCCTATGCAGCCTTGTCACCGGTCGCGGGCAGGCGAAAGCTCAACCTGGCATTTGGCTCCTATGCCGGGTTCAAGCTTCTGTTCCCCGCCGGGCCGTTGATCGTAGGGACAGGGCTTGGCTATGGTGGCAATGATGTCATCCTTTATGCAGCGGTTCTTTTCATCCCGGTTTGGCTGGCAGGCGCTATCTGGTCCGGGTTGTTCGCTGTGGCATCGCCTGAAGAACCGGCCTGTACACCCAGGACAACGGCGTTTTCGTCACTAATCATGTTTGCGCCATTTATCCTTTTGGGCGGATTGTTAATCTGTGGCGTGGCCTTTGATTTATCCGGCAATGTGTTGATTGATTTTGTGACGAAACCGAAAGGCGCGCTGATAGCTGCAGCCATTCTGGCGATGTCACAAATACCAACTGCCCAGCGCCGGGATGCCATTGATAGTGCCGTACGCAGAACCGGGGCGCTGTTGCTGGTGATCGGAGCTGCCAGCGCCTTTGGCCGGGTTTTGACGGCTGTCGTACCGCTTGGAGAAATCATTCCGGCCGGAACGGGGCTAGCCGGAATTATCGGGCTGTTTTTACTCACAGCGCTGTTCAAGCTGGCACAGGGATCTAGCATGGCGACCTTTGCCGCGATTGCACCGGTGGCGGCCCCAATCGTGTTGGTGGCCGGACTTTCGCCGCTTGCTTCAGTATTGGCGATTTGTCTGGGATCTTTTGTTGCCATCCTGCCCAATGACAGTTTTTACTGGTTGGTGCGCCGCGATGCACTGGCGGAAATGTCCGAGCCGGGCGCCATTGGTATACTGGCAGGCGGTGCGATGCTTCAGGCAATTACCGGCATGGCAGTGCTTTTGTTATTGGCGTGGCCCGGGATAGTGTAGGGCCCTGTGGCGATACCACAACCAGTGGCGAACGCGGGTTTTGTAATCGACATAATCCGCACCAAAGGCATCTTTCAGAAAAGCTTCCCCAACTTCGATAAGTGTGCGGGTGCGATAATGCACACCCATCCAGACGGTCGGTACCATCCAGATTGAACTTGACATGGTTCGTTCATATTTGTTGCATAAGTGCAAATATATACGCTAATTGTTGATATTTGGACCAAACCAATGAAACATTATTTCGCATTATTTGAACCATCCGACGACGGCAGCTTTGATATCCGGTTTCCGCAATTGCCCGGAATATTTTCTGCAGGAGATACATATGAACATGCGATGCAACAGGCGGCCGAGGCTGTACAGTTCTTTTTCGAAGACGTACCCGGTACCGCGCCTGATCCTGCCGACCATCGCGATATTATGAAGATGGACGGCGTTGCGGAACAATTGGCAAGCGGCTCTGTTGGCGTATCTGTGCCTTATGTGGCGTTGCCAGCCAAATCGGTTCGCTTCAATACAACTGTGGATGCATCGTTACTGGAAATCATCAAATTTGACGCAAAGCGGCTAAAAGTAACAACCAAAATCTGGATGGAAAGTGCGTTTCGCAATCARTTGGGTATTTAAATGTATGCGACGGCCGGACCACATTCCAGCCGCCACACTTGCACCGGTATGGACAATCTCCTCCAGATAACCCCGGACTGGTCACACGATAGCCGGAGCTGGTGGTGGTGCGGCGTCATTGTGCACAATCAGTGCGCCATTGTAAGTGTGTAGCTTGCTGGTCGGTGACAGGTCATCATGCCCAATGACAGTTTTTGATGGCTGGTGGCGCGATGCCTCAAAAAATCACTGGCCAGGTTGTTACTTTTTGGTTTGGGCAGGGTTTTGTGATGATCCTATAACCAGCGGCGTACGCGGGTTTTGTAACCGACATAATCTGCACCAAAAGCTGCTTCCAGAAAAGCTTCCTCGATTTCGATAACTGTGCGGGTGAGATAATGCACGGCCATCCAGATTGTCGGAATTATCCAGATCGCATCATTTAATATGCCAATTCCGAGGGCAATCGCGATCATGGCGACATATATCGGATTGCGTGATTTTGCATAGGCCCCGTCAGTGATAAGGTTCGTGGGTTTTTTGCGGGGATCGATTGATGTGTCTGCATGTCTGAATGCGCCAAATAACCAGGGTAATGGTGCAAGGCCGCATGCCAGTATCAGAAAGCCCAGCGGTTGCTGAATAATGTCGGGAACGACATGAATTGGAAATATCCAGTTCAGGACAAGAGCCGCGACAATTGCAGAAAGGAAAATGAATGGTGGCAGGATGCGTATGCCGGTTTCGTTTTTGGAAGAACCATTATTCGCCATGTGATCAAAACCCCTGTGATGTTCCAATAACAGGTGGGCCGGTTAGCGGAAGATTACAAGGGGCGTAGCGATATTCCGGATTTACTTTAACGGAAGGTGAAAGCCTGCTCAGGAATAACGCACATAGCGCGGCGTTACACGGAGCTCAATCGGTTCACTGGTGCGGCAGGGACGTGGATCGGGCCGGTATTCTACCAGGCAATCATCCGTTGCGGCTGAATTGTAGTTGTGTGCTGTGTTTGTATTGATTGTCATGACCATTCCTCCGGTCCGGTGTTACGTTGATACAACCGGTTTAATCCAGACCATTTGAACCCTTGCTGAAACGATGGTTCATACACCGTTCATGCGGCTATGGCTGTGCGGAAAATGGCGACCGGGGCTATTATTTTGATGCGATGGATGCCGCTGCACCGCCCATCGACACCGCACCAATACGGTTGGCAATGTGTAATGCAGAGGGTGTGCGCAGCAAAATTCTCGCCCTGTGGGCAAGGGCAACCCAGGTGGTATCAACAAATGCCAGAACCCCCAGCATCGTGAGGGCAATAACACCCCAGCCCGGGACAGTCACATGTGTCATGTCGATCAAAGTGGGGAGCAGCGCCAGATAGAAGACCATCACTTTGGGGTTGCCAAGCGTGATAGATAATCCGGCCAGAAACATTTTGGCTGCACTTGCAGATGATGGTGCCATTTCTTCCCCGGAACCGTCGGCTGGCGTGACAGGTGCTGTCCACATTTTGATGGCCAGCCAGAACAGATAGATGACGCCACAATATTTAATGATCAGGAATGCAAAAAAGAATTGTTCTGCCAGAACTGACAGGCCGGAGACAGCACATGTCATCCAGATGATTTCACCAACCCACAGTGCTGCAACAAAAGGCATCACTTCCCGYCAGCCACGATTGATGACGCGCGACACAAGCGCAGCCACTGCGGGGCCAGGTGTGCCTGCGTTCAATAGTAGCGCCAAAGCAAAAATGGAGAGGGATAGCATATCGATCATGGAAGAGAATCCTGACTGTGATTCAACAACCCTATCTTCTTTGAAAGAAATTCAAAACTGTTTGTTCAATCTAATTTTGATGACACTTTTTGTTCATAATATCATGCGTTTGTGCCATGCCATGAATATTCAGGAGAATTAGATTGTGATCAGTGTAGTTGCGAATACAGTCCGGTTACTTGATCTCACAATTCACACAATAGTAAAAATAATATTGGTGACAGTGGCTACGTATACTGCCATTTCGTACCTTTTTTTCGGTAGTATTTTCATGCCGATTTGGTTTGTATGGACTGACTATCCTCCTCTTGATCCAAACTGGTGGCGAAAACCGCTTATAAAAGGGATTTGGTATGGGGCTGGATTTTTCTTGCTGTTGACTGTTGTTGTGATTGCATTCCGAAAATTTTTATTCCCAGGGTTTTTATTCTTCTGTGGGCCAGTATTTGTTTTCACAAGTATGGTCATGACGGTAGTTGGAACGGCGAACCTTGTTACCGACGCTCGCAATCAGGTGATCCAGGATTTTCAACCGGATAAAATTCAGTTGCGGTCTTTTTATTGGTCAATGACGCATGCGCCTGTTGAGCTTCAGGATCAGTTGCATGCTATGGCTTTGAAAAACTGTGAACCATTTGGCTGGAGTTATCGGGATATGGAATTCTATGCCATTCCACTTAACGCTGCCGTGAATGTTCTACCCGCCCAGTGGATCAAGGATTGCAAAATAGAACGCATTTCAAATTGATTATTGTCGTATTTATTCGGAGGAAAGTTTTTCCGCCTGCTTGCCAATATAGTCCCACAGCGCAGACGCTATTGGGCCATGAGCGGCTTCTTGCGATCGAATAGCAGCGATTTGATGTGTCTCAATTTTGAGGAACCGGCTGGTAATCGGTATTAACCGGCCGCTTTTCAATTCTTCCGCGATCAGATAATCGGGAAGATAACCCCAACCCAGATTTTTTAATATGACCTGCTTTTGCGTTGCCAGATCCCTGACAACGCAATTGTTATCACATTCCTCGCCTCGGGAATTTTCGGGAGGCAGTGTATCGTTGATTACAATTCGTGAAAAGGAACGCATTTGGCCGGGTGATATATTGGTGGTGATGGGAAATCCAAGAAATTCGGGAGCTACAACCGGGATGTATTGCACGCGCCCCAGCGGAATGAATTCCAGTCCTGTAGCGTTTTGGTCAAAATGGTGGATGAGGATATCGGCGTCACCGGCAACCAATCTGTCAACCGGTGTGTCAGTGTTTGCGAATTGTAGATCGAGCCTTGTGCGATCATGCGCGAGGAAAAACATCTGAAGCAGATCAAGCGCCATGGATGTCGAACAGGCATTGCCAAGGAGTATAGTTAGTTTTGTTTCCTCGCCCTTTGCCTGCATTCTTGCCCAGGTACCAAGAGCTTCGGAATCTGCAAGCAGGGTTTTTGCAAGTCGGTGAAGATCCTGGCCTGCCCGGGTCAGGACGACTTTATTTGTACCAGGTTCAAACAGGATCACACCAATTTGCTGTTCAAGAGCTTTGGTTGATGTCGTGACCGAACCGCGATTTGTTTTCTGTCTCACTGCGGGGGCCTGAAAATTACCGGCCTTGATCACTGCTTCAAAACTTCGCAGATGATGGAGAGATATGTTGGACATGCTCGAAGTATATGATGAAGAGTGTTGAATTATCGTGAGTATAGAAAGGATTTTATGCTGACTGTTGCTTCATGAGAGCAAATTTGATTAAACCAGATCCCATTAGCTGTTTTGGGCGATATCATCCTCGTTGAATATATCCAATGGATCTATGGGAACATTGCGCTGGATGTGTCCCAGCAACCAGGGGGCCAGCCCGGCGGCAGACATTGGCTTGCCGTAATAAGACCCCTGAAAGTGATCACACTCCAGATCACCCAGAATTTTAGCCTGCCTGGCGGTTTCGATACCTTCTGCCGTAATCGTCATGCCAAGTCTGTGTCCAAGCATGATAATCGTGTTGAGAATTTCTTCCGCTCTATCGCTATATTGGTCAAGGCTGGAAACAAAGGCCCGGTCAATTTTTAATTTGTCAAAATTGAACTGCCAGAGATAGGCGAGACTGGAATAACCGGTTCCAAAATCATCCATGGCCAGTGTTACACCAAGTTCCCGCATTTCCAGCAACTGCCCGGAGACTTTTTCCGTATTCTCCATCAAAAGGGATTCAGTCACTTCAAGTTCAAGGCGGTCAGGATCGACCCCTGTTGTTTGCAAAAGATTTTTTACAAGGGGGACCAGAGACCCGTCATCAAATTGTCGAGCCGATAGATTTACCGATACGGTCAGTTTCTCCGGCCATGTAGATGCATCGTGTAGTGCCTGTTCCAGCACCCATGCTCCGATTTCGCCAATTTTTCCCATGGTTTCACAAACGGGGATGAATTCTTTTGGAGTAATATTGTCGCCCTTGATATCAACCAGGCGCAACAGGGCTTCAAATCCCACACATTTCCCGGATTTTTGATGCAGCAGAGGCTGATATTTCACCTGAAACCTCTGATCTTCAAGGCCGGTCATAATGGCTGCTTCCACATGTCGACGACGCAGGGTCTGTTTTTCCATCCCGGGATTAAATGTCCGGTGTACATTGCGACCATCGGTCTTGGCCTGATAAAGCGCCACATCGGCTTTTTTCATCCGGTCTTCCAATGGCAGGTTTTCTCCGTTGCCAAAATGAATGCCAATGCTGAAATGACCGATGATTGTTGCACCATCAACCAGCAATGGTTCCGAGATACGAAGCTGAAATTTATCAACCAGTGCGTGAATGTCTTCCAGACTTTTGCCCTGGGCAATAACCATGAACTCATCGCCGCCAATACGTCCGGCCAGATCACCGCTGTTGAGGGTTTCTTTCAGACACCGGCCAGCATATGCAAGGAAGGCGTCACCGGTTGAATGGCCATGTGTGTCGTTGATGGTTTTGAAAAAATCAATATCAAGGAAAATCACACTCGCCCGATCAAGATAATGCTCATCTTCGTTGATTTTATCATCAAGCCTGGCGAGCAACCCCGGGCGGTTTAACAGATTTGAGACCTGGTCATTCAGGGCCAGATATCTTGCCCTTTCACTTGATTTCAGCTCCTGGTTCCTCTTGCCGAGATAGGCCACGTAAGGCGTGCAGAATGCGAGGATTACGATTGTGATGATGGCGAGTGCCACAAAACTGAAAAGTTTATGAAACAGCTGGAATGTGGCGGATTCATCCAGATAGATTTCAACGACACCGATCATTTTGCCCGCGTTATCGGTGACAGGCATGTATGCCTCAACATATACGTCCGGTCGATCTGACTGGCTTGTTCCTTTTTCCAGGGTAATCCGGTTTTGGCCGGTGTTGAGAACCTGTTGGGCACGGCCGTCGCTTTCCTCCGCAGTTGAGAGCTGTACGTTATGCCGCAATTGATCCGACACCAGAACAGGTTGGCCCTGTGCATCAAACAATACGAACCGAAACACATCACCGGACCAGATAATCTTTTGAATACTGTCCAGTTGCGATATCTGGGGTTCGCCGGTTTTGAGGAGGTGGGGTAACCGGGGGATCTGTTCAACAAAATGTTCAGACCAGTGGGAAACCTTGCGGATGGCGTCTACTTTCACGCCGTATTCGACTGTTCTGGCAATTCCATAAACGATGCCAAATGCCAGCGATGCGATAAAGATCGTTATCACGGTTATCAAAACAGTTTTGTTAACGATCGTCCGCATCGAAAAGTCCACTCTGTCGCCTGTTGGATAAACTCTAGCGCAAGATTGTGTAGAATCCATTATAGGGCGAGCGGACAAGCCAACTGGTTTTGGGAGTTGAACAGGGCACCTGCCTCAATCAAAATTTACCAAAAAAGCATCCTGAAATATATTGTCAGGTCAACTGCCTTACGGTGTAAAATCTATTTCGACGGTACCTGGTCGGGCAAAACACATAAATTTGTCTGTACTTGTTATTTTTACCAGGGTGTTCATTCCTTATTAAGTGTCATGTTGCATCTATTTACTCTAACATAAGTTGAGTAAATACATTTTGTGCGAGTATGTCCAAAATAGGAGTGCGCCATGTTTTCGACAGTTCAGGATGCCTTTTTTGATGCAGCCGACAGATATGACTTTGAGCGCAGAACGCTGGTGCCGTGCTTTGATGGTTTATTTGGATCATTGATCGAATGTCTTGGACTGAATACACAAGGGGATTTGAAAATTCTCGATATCGGGGCAGGCACCGGGTTGTTATCAGGCATGATTTCGTGTGTGTATCCATCGGCCGAAATTTGTTTGATTGACCCGTCGCGTGATCGACTGGAGGAGGCTCAACGCCGGTTTAAACGCATGATGCGACCCCTGCCGACGGTCGTGGCGGGAGATTTTTCCAACATCAATCGCGGTTGCCCGTTTAATGCTGTAATTTCAAGTTTTGCCATTCATCGTCTGACGGACGAGGAAAAACAGGTATTGTTCCTGGCAATTGCAAAGGCCCTTAAACCAGGTGGGCAGTTTGCCTATGCCGATCCTGTATTGGGCGCGACGCAGGATCTTGAACAATTATACGGGATCTGGTGGGAGCGGGAAGCACGTTCACAGGGCGCCAATGACAAGATGATTGCCGAGGCAAGGGAAATTATGCGAAACGATCAACGATCAACGATTGAGGCGCAACTGAAGATGCTGGAAAAGGCCGGGCTTGTTGACGTTGAATGCGCTTTTCATGATCATCGCTTTGCATTGATAACCGGCGTTGCACCGCTCAATTAGCGGTTCCCGCAAATTTAACCAGGTAATCGGCCTGGATGGCCTGGACTGCTGCGTGATCCATCATCCCAGCGTCGTATGATGCCAGATGCCATTTCCCGGCCTGATCAGGATCGGTTGTGCATTGGGCATGCGGCGCATATCCGGCTCGATCTGAACCACAGCCTTTGCAGCCAGCCACAACCCGCCATGGGCGACAATTAATGTGTTCGGTCCAAGGGCCACAGCGCGTTGCATCGCGCCATGAACACGCTCACAAAATTGCTGAAAACTCTCACCACCTTCCGGGTGATATTCACCGGCCCAGTAACCAGGTGTCCAGTCACCCTGTAACTCGCCCTGGTGGATACCAAGATGGCATTCCATCAAGCCTTCGTCATAGGTAATCTCGATATCGTGCCGTAATGCAACCGCTAATGCAGTGTCGCGGGCGCGGGAAAGCGGACTTGCAACAATATGTTCAAGCGGCTCATCGCGCAGGATTTCCGCTGCCCTGATTGCCTGGGCACGCCCCGTTTCATTGAGCTGGATGTCCATTTGGCCCTGAACGATTTTGTCCTTGTTCCAGTCGGTTTCACCATGGCGCAGAAAGTAGAATGGTATGTCAATGTTCATGGATGATCCCCGGGGCCGGATTTGAAGCAGGTACCAAATCTAGGGATGTGTTGGCCCTGGAGCAACCCGCCAAAACGGTTGTCCCGGGATTAATATGCCGCTTATTGGAGCGCTCCTGATGGTTTTATCCAGCGCAAACGCAGGGCATTTGCCAAAACAAAAATACTCGACAGTGCCATGGCACCAGCGGCGAGCATTGGCGATAACATTACTCCCCAGAGCGGATAAAGTGCTCCGGCGGCGACGGGGATTAGCARCACATTGTAACCAAACGCCCAAAACAGGTTCTGGCGAATATTGCGCATGGTACGGGCGCTGATATCAAGGGCGGTCACAGCGCCGCGCAGATCTCCTGACATCAATACAACATCGGCACTTTCTATCGCAATATCTGTACCGGTCCCAATCGCAATGCCAATATCAGCACTGGCAAGGGCCGGTGCGTCATTGATGCCATCACCGATATAGGCGATTTGCGCACCATCTTTTCGCAAAGCATTGAGGGCTTCGACCTTGCCGTCCGGCAGAACTTCCGCCACCACATGGTCAATCGAGAGGCGCGCTGCGATTGTCTCTGCCGTTGCCTGATTGTCGCCGGTGATCATCGCGACTTTCAAACCAAGGTCGTGCATTGCTTCAATTGCTTCCAGTGTGCCGTCCTTGATTGGGTCGGAGACAGCCAGCAATGCTGCCAGCTTTCCATCAATGGCAATGTACAGGGGGCTTTTACCGTCAGCGCCAAGAGCCGCGGCTGTGCCAGATAAAGACCCAGGTTCAATGCCTTCCCGCAGCATCAGGCGATCAGCGCCGATCAATATGTGCTTGCCTTCAACGGTTGCGGACACTCCAAATCCGGTGATTGACCGGAAATCCTGCATTCCGGGTAAATCCAGATTGTCTGATTTGGCAGCCCGGACAATCGCTTCAGCCACCGGGTGTTCGGACCCGAGTTCCACACCGGCTGCAATGCGTAATATATCCTGGCGGCTGAACCCGTCGCTGACGATAACATCGGTGAGCTCGGGGCGACCAAGGGTCAGGGTTCCGGTTTTATCAAGCGCAACAATCGATACCTGTTGCAGGGATTGCAGGGCGTCGCCCTTGCGGAACAGGACGCCAAGTTCGGCGGCGCGACCGGTGCCAACCATGATTGAGGTTGGTGTCGCAAGACCCATGGCACACGGACAGGCGATGATCAAAACAGCGACCCCGGCAACCAATGCCAGACCCGATGTTTCTCCAGGCCCCAGGATCAACCAGGCGGCGACAGTTACAAGCGCTGTAATTAACACGGCAGGAACAAACCAGCCGGTGATTTTGTCGACCAGTCCCTGTATCGGTAATTTGGCCCCCTGGGCTTCCTGTACCATGCGGATGATCTGCGCCAAAACGGTGTCTGCACCAATTTCTGTCACTTTGAAAATCAACAGCCCGGCACCATTGATCGTTCCGCCCGTAACTTTTGCACCCATGGTTTTTAATGCGGGAACAGGTTCACCGGTGATCATGCTTTCATCAACGTAAACCTCGCCTTCCTCGACAATGCCATCTACCGGGATTTTCTCGCCAGGACGGACATGGATGCGTGCGCCGACAGCGAGATCATCAATATCGACCTCGTTCAGACCTTCTGCTGTTTCGACCATTGCGGTACGCGCCTGAAGCCCAATGAGCTTTTGGATTGCGGCACCGGTCTGGCCTTTTGCCCGCGCTTCGAGATAGCGACCAAGCAGGATCAGAACAACGATGACCGCTGCTGCCTCAAAATAAACATTGCGGGTGCCCTGCGGCAGAAGTTGTGGTGCAAAGGTAACCACAACCGAGAACAGGTAGGCTGCCGTTGTGCCAATGGCGACAAGAGTGTTCATCTCCGGCGCGCCACGGAACAACGCCGGATAGCCTTTTATATAAAAGCCACGTCCGGGACCAACAAGAACCGCGGTGGTCAGGACAAACTGGATGATCAAATTGAATTGATGATCAATCAGTCCGTTGATCAATTGCCGGACACCGGGAATGAAATGGGACCCCATTTCCACGAGAAATACAGGTAATGTCAGCGCTGCAGCCAACCAGAACGCCCGCAATTGTGCGTTTATTTCTTCAGCTTTTTCAGCTTGCGCATCCACAACATCCTTTGCTTGCGTGGATGCCGGATATCCAAATCCGGTGACAAGTTTCGCCAGTTTTTGCGGCGTTGTTTTGTCTTCCAGATAATCAATAGAAGCGCTTTGTGTCGCCAGATTTACACTTGCAGAAACAACACCGGGCTCTTTTAAAAGGGCCTTTTCAATTTTGGAAACACAGGACGCACAGCTCATAGCGCTTATCTCAAGCCGTGTATTACGCGACACCACAGGATAACCGGCCTTGTCGAAAGCCTCGATCAGCAGGTTTTCATTTGCCGGTTCCGCATAGGAAACGATTGCAACCTGGCTTGCAAGATTGACAGAGGTCTGTGTGACGCCCGGCACAGCACTGATCGCCTTTTCCACGCGCCCGGTGCAGGATGCACAGGACATACCTGCAAGCTGGAAGGAACTGCTTTGAAGTGCTGACATTGTTTGATCCGTTTTTCCGGTCGCCCGGATTCTTGCTGGTTTGGCGTGTTTCTAAAGTCTATGTAGTGCTTCCAGTTACTGGAAGGTCAAGAATACCGTAAAAATAAAATCGAATAAAGTTGTATTGACCCTCCCGCTGCTGGAAGCTGCATAACAGATGAGGGCTGTTTGCCCTTTACGTGAAGGACCAC
>JAESRR010000210.1 GCA_016764535.1 Cohaesibacteraceae bacterium
AAGAAGAACACAGAATGCCAACATCCCACCCATAGTCACATTGAATATAGTATGATGAACGGGCTTTGTCAGATACTGTCCAATAATACGTCCGCCCATTGCCCAGGCCCCTATACCCAGAAAACAAAAAATGAATGAAATCACGCCAAAGATTGCCAGATAAAAAATCTGTGACGAATTCGCTGCGACGAACAATCCAACCCCCGACATTGCGACCAGCCATGCCTTGGGATTTAACCCCTGTGCCAGTGCGCCATCCAGCAGCCCTGGAGGGATGACTGCGGGTTCCGATGATGATCTATCCGATTGCCGTGGGTGGATCATTGATATTTTGTAAGACAGATACAACAAATATACAGTTCCCGCATACTGTATAATTTGGGCTACATTTGGCCTGTCAGTGATAAACGCACCAATGCCGGCGCCCGAAAACAACACTATCAGCGTATATGAAATGGTGGCACCAAATACGTGTGGAAGCGCTTTTAAAAACTCATGATTTGCACCGGTACCGATCGCTATCAAATTCACCGACCAGGAGATATCGCACCAACAAGTGCAAATATTGATATTGATATTATGACTGAAAACATGGCCATTCCTTTTTCAGGGAATGCCAGGTTGTCAGGTTTTTCAAGTCTTGAACGATTGTACTCTGTCCGTAATGTTGACCAACATTTGTTGCAGTTTATTTCAACTCCATTCAAAATCCGACTAATTCATTTGTAACATTTTGACTGTCCAGGTAACTGTAATCAAAATGAAAGTGAAAAAAATGATCCGATGGGGAATACTGGGCACCGCTAAAATAGCAAGGGAACATCTGGTTCCGGCCATGCACGCAGCAAATAACAGTGTACTACAAGCTGTGGCCAGCCGCACGCAGGAAAGTGCGACAAAATTTGCTGAACAATTCAACATACCACATGCATGTTCGAGTTATGAAACACTGTTATCGCGGGATGACATTGATGTTGTGTATATTCCCTTGCCTACATCCGCTCATATTGAATGGGCCAGAAAGGCGCTTGAAGCTGGCAAAAACGTGCTGGTTGAAAAACCTCTGGCGCTGAATGCAAAAGAAATATTACCACTAATTGAACTACGGGATCAAACCGGGCTTCTTGCAACTGAAGCATTTATGGTCACGTTTCACCCACAATGGATCAAAGTCAAAGAGCTTATTGCATCAGGGGCTATCGGCAAACTTCGCCATGTTCAGGGTGCCTTTTCCTATCATCTTGTTGACCCTGACAATATGAGAAATAAACTTTCTCTGGGTGGCGGAGGCCTGCCGGATATAGGTGTGTACCCCACTGTCGCGACCCGGTTTGTGACAGGAATAGAACCGCAAAGAGCCCGGGCTACGATAGAATATGATTCAACATTTGGAACCGACATATTCGCCAGCTGTTGCCTTGATTTTGATGATTTCACTCTGAATTTCTATTGTGCAACCCAACTTGCCCAACGCCAGAATATGGTTTTCCATGGTGATGAAGGCTGGATTGATATCAATGCACCGTTCAACGCAGAGCTATATGATAGTGTCGTTGTCACCTTAAATTCTCAAAACTATGGCACCGGGCAAACATGGCGCTATCAAAAGGTCAATCAATACAAATTGCAAATTGAAGCCATCGCCAACAAATTACGCGGCGAGGACGTTGAATTATTTACCCTTGAGCAATCCCTCGCAAATCAGATGGCAATAGATGCGCTCTACGCGTCCGATAAATCCGGTACCTGGATCGAATTGTGATCTTCCTGCGATTATCAGGCCCGTCCAATTCCGGGTCTGGTATTCATAGTTGACACTCATGCCACAGGATCCCGTAAAAACCCGAATGCTGCAACAATGCCAAGAATTGAGACAAATGCTGCCACTGTGAATAAATTTTCCGCAATCAAACCGGCCCCGGCGCGATTGAGGTGTTCGGTAAATCCAGAAGCGTTTGCAATTATACCGCAAACAGCGGCTCCCAATGCCATGGCCAGCCTTTGCAGAGTAGGTATGGCTGTCGCCATTCGGTCTTTATCTGCCGCTGGCGCGAGTTCAATTCCTCTTTTAAGAATAAATGTCCAGGCCATTCCCAATCCGGTTCCTTCCAGAGCCACCAACACCGCAACAAGCCAAAGAGGGCCATTGGGCAGAGCCCACGCCATTGCACCAAGGCTTAACGGAACCAGTGATATACCGGACAAAATAACTATTTTTTCGTTTTGTTTTTGAATGCCAGATATCGACACTGCTGCGAGACTCCATCCGATAGCACCAAGAGCAAGAATATAGCCCGCCACCAGGGCCGATATTCCATACGTAGCTATCAATAATATCGGAAAATATACACCAATCGAAACTGATCCAAGAAACAGTGCCATTAACATGACGATACAACTACCCACCGGCGTTGAGATGTCAAAGGCCTGAACTGGCAGAATTCTTGTGAGTTTCTGTTTGCGATCCCATATTACAAACAGGATCAACAGTGCGATGCCCACACATATAAAAATTGTCGATTTCAAATATTGAACGTCAATACCAGCGCTGGCAAAGACAAGGACTGCCAGTGTTAGAAGTACCAAACGAATCACCGGAATGCGTGCCGCATTACGGTCTCCGGCCAAATCATTACCCAACCCCGCGCGTATCCACAACGCCAGTAATCCTGCCTGCACGATGAAGAAAATATATGCGCCCCGCCAAAATTCCAGTTCGGAAAACACACCCCCGACAAGTGGGCCAATCAAAGCAGACGTTCCCCATACCACCGATACACATCCCATTACGCGTGGCATCAGTTCAGCAGGAAATAACCTTGAAACAGCAACAAAAGTCAGAGCAACCAGGCAGCCACCCCCAAATCCCTGCAACAACCTGCCAAATAGCATAGTTTCCATATTTTGGCTCACAAGGCTTACGAAGCAACCTGCCATGTACAACATGGCGGATCCGAACATGGCATCCCTTAGTCCAAATCTCATGCCAAGCAATGCGCTTGCTGCACCGGCTACAATTGATCCTATCTGATAAAGTGCCACAGTCCACGCAACCCATTGAGCTCCACCAAGATCAGCGATCATCTCGGGCATAATGGTTGAAACCATCAGTCCATCCGCGGCATGGAGCCAAACACCAAAACAAATAATAGACAATTTTGACAGATGTTGCCGGGTTAACAAGTCGCTCCATGAAGGATTGGATACATCAGCAATAGACATGACACTCTCAATATCAAAAGAATATACTTTCATATTAAATAGCTTCGATATTTCGATTATGCAAGTTTTTYATTTGTTTATTAAATTGATACCGCTGCCGAGACCGGTCGGGACGATTCTTTTTCCAGAGGAATACTAATCAAAAAGGTTGTGAACCCGTTGTCTGAGTTTTCAAACTCAAGGACACCACAATGTTTGTTGACGATTAGATCGTACGCCACAGCCAGACCGTGACCTGTACCCTGTCCAAGTTCTTTTGTTGTGAAGAATGGATCAAAGACCCTGTCCCTGACAGCATCGGGAATGCCACACCCATTGTCGGCAATTCTTAGTTCCAGGTTACCGCATTCCTGTCTGGTGGAAATAACAATCAAGCCTTCGCCTTCATTGCGACAGCTATCCTCGATTGCCCTTGTCGAATTCATGATCATATTCAGCAAGACCTGATTAATATCCGCTGCACAGCAATGAATTTCGGGCAATGTTTCATCAAGATCAAGTTTGACATCCGCAAAATCATGCCAGACATTKCGKGATACAATTACGGCATTTTGCAAAAGTTGATTTATRCYRGTYTGRGCGAAATTTTGGGCCAYCGGGYTTGAAAATKMCTGYAAWGCACKGATWATYYCYGAAACTTTTATAATACCTTCCAACGATTCAGCGGTTGCCACCCTGAACTCATTTAAAATATAATTCAGGTCATGGCTCTTCACGAGTTCAATAACAATCTTCAAATTTTCTTCTGTCGCGACCGGGTCACCAATATCTTTTTCAAGCCGGGTTATACCTTCAACAACGTCAAAGATGCCATTGATATTCTGGTCTACAAACCGGAGGTTATCGCCTATGTACTGGCATGGCGTGTTCAATTCATGTGCAACCCCGCATGCCATCTGGCCTACAGACTCCAGTTTTTTAGCCTGACGTAAATTTAGCTCGAGCATCTGTTCCTTCAGCAAAGCTGCGCCAAGACTTTGCCCCATCTCGTTAAATGCTATTGCAAGTCTGGCAATTTCGCTTGGACCCTCGACTTTAAGTGGAACGACCAATCCCTGTACATTATGGATATCAGAGATTTCTGACGCCAGACTGGAAAGAGGGCGCGTCATAAATTTTGCTGCAAAAACCAACAGACCGATAAATGCCGATCCAAACAAGACCAGCCCCACAATCTGGGCAATGTTAAAATCAGTCAACAAAGCCTGCCTGGATTGAAGATTTACCGCAACTATCAATTTACGATCTGTACTCCCCAAATCCTTGTTTACCGTAATCCAGGTTTCAGATTGAAAATCCTTCTTTATTTCCGACAGGGAAAGGGACGGATTGGATCCATAGAGGACGACGTTTCTTTCATTGATGATAAAAAAATCATCGCCAAACCGGGAATGGCCGTAAAGTGCGGGAAAATCAAGCGGTGAATAACTCAATATAATAGCACCCTCGACCAGGCCGTTGTACGTCACTGGCTCCAAAACATTCACTGCACTTCTGGTGATTACAAGAGACGATTTTTCAAGATCCAGGTTATAAATATTAAGGGAACCCGCGGAAGTTCCCGGAGAATTGGAAGCAATTACGCGTCCTCGATAATCGAGCAAAGCAACAATGGCGCCACTGGATGCAGGCGGGGCAAGAGAACGAAAAAACGTTGGCAAATAAGACGCTCTGCCTTCAACGTCAATCAAGCCATTGATGATCAAATCATTGATTGCCACGGTTCTGGCAAATGCGCTTAAAGATGCAAGGCGGGTCGTGATACGTGCGACTTCGCGCTGTCCATTTGCTTCCAGATGCACACGTAATTCATTTTGGACTGATCGTTGAAGGAAAAAATTCGTCCCCAGCCAGATCAACGTTAGAACGACCAGGGAAACAGGCAAAAGCATGCGCAGTGCCGATCGCAATAATGTTGGAAAATTCTGCTGCATGAGCCGGATTATCCTATTGTGGAACTATGGTACCATCTTCAGCAAATCGCGCCATTCGGAAATCCTCCACGCCCAGAGCATCGTGTCGGGTAGCTGTAAACGCTGGATCATAAACTCTTACAAGGCCATTATATTTATCAAGATTTTCCATCGCGTCGCGCACGGCAGGTCTATTTATAGTCCCTGCCTTTTCTATCGCTTTAGCCAGCAGATATACAAGATCATATGCGTGCGCCGCACCAACCGGTGCAATGATGTCACGCGCTGAAAATACATTCGGATATCTGGCTGTATACGCTGTCACAAACTGGTCTGATTTCCCGGGAAACACTGGATCAAGAAATGAAAAAGTCTGGAGCAGCAGGAGATCTACTTCGTTTAAAATATTCTTTGCCTGTGATGCAAATTCCCCGCCGGAAATTCCCCAATGGGATAGAATGGGAATTCGTTTTTCTTTGGGTCTTTTCGCCATGGCACGAATAAGCGCCAAACCCTCGGGAGCATTTGCCACCAGCAAAATAACATCCGGTTGCGATTTCTCAAGGTCATCCAGTGCTGCCTGTATGTCGGTTGGTCCCCAATGAAACCAGGCAAGGCCTGCTGGATCCATATCACGACGATACAAAGCCTTCTTCATTGCCCGCTCATTGGATCTGCCCCAGCCTGTATTCTCGAGCAACAATGCTATTCTCTTGTGGCCACGCTTCAAGGCCTGTTCTACAAGATACCCGCCGGCGAATTCATCGCGAACCGATACTCGAAACACATAGTTGGGCTGGTAACCATTATTAACAATCGGTGTACCCGCAGCCCATGGACCCAGGTACAACATTTTATTTGTATGAATGGCTTCAAGCTCATGAAGAGCAACCGGGGTATGCAAACCGCCAATCACTGCGACAACATTTGCCATACCTGAAAATTCGACAATATTGTCAACACCACGGGACGGGTTTCCGCGATGATCCCGAATCTGCAATTTCAGTTTTCGTCCCAATACGCCGCCAGAATTGTTAATCTCGTCTATAGCCAGTTCAGCGCCACGTTTTATTGACTGCCCCGACCTCGCTGACCCGGAAGACATATCAGCATCCAGACCAATGACGATCGGCCCTGCAGCTTTTGCTGCCATAATGAATACCAAAAAAAACACAAACGTTGAAACAAGTGCACAAAATCGAATTAGCCAGGTCATGTCAGGTTTCTCCGCCTGTCAGCCACAGAATTGATATTCAGTGGATCTTTAACTCTCCAAACAGTGCACGAAAGAAATTGACCAATGCGGAAATCGCTTCGAATGGAACGCTTTATTCGACGTAAACCGAGCGAAATTGCATCTCAGCGTTAATGTTCCATTTTTGGAATGTTCGACGCACCCTTAACATCCGGAGCAGAGACTGCTGCTGCTCCGGAGAGGTGACAAAATCTATAAGAGTCCCGAACAAAAATTACATATTGGGATAATTCGGCCCACCGGTCCCTTCCGGGGTGGTCCATGTAATGTTGTTATTGGGATCCTTGATGTCACATGTTTTGCAATGCACACAGTTTTGTGAATTGATCACAAAACTGGTTTCGCCATTTTTTTCCCCGTCCACCCATTCATAAACCCCCGCAGGACAGTATCGCGAGGACGGTCCATCATATTCGCCAAGTTCAGAAGAAACCTGCAAGGCGTCGTCCCGGATTTTTAAGTGTACCGGTTGATCTTCTTCATGATTTGTACTGGACAAAAAAACCGATGAAAGACGATCAAATGATATTTTTCCATCTGGTTTTGGATAGGAAACCGGTTTGAATAACCTGGCTGGCTTCAAAGAATCCGCATCGCTTTTGGCATGTGCAAGTGTTCCAAACAATGAAAACCCGAATGTGTTACACCACATGTCAAATCCGCCCAGCATGGTCCCCAGAGCTGTACCAAATCGGGTAAGTAGTGGTTTAACATTACGAACTTTTTTCAAATCCCGACCTATTGGCCCCTGTCGCCAGCCTGTTTCATAAGATGTCAGCTCATCCCCCTGACGATCCTGATCAAGGGCATCAACCAGTGAAACGGCTGCTTCCATGCCGGAAAGAATAGCGTTATGCGATCCCTTGATCCGTGGCAGGTTTACGAACCCTGCAGAACAGCCAATCAAAGCGCCACCAGGAAAAACCAGTTTGGGGACAGATTGATATCCACCTTCTGTAATTGCACGCGCGCCATAGGAAATTCGTTTTCCACCTTCAAATAACTCCACGATGGACGGATGCTTTTTGAATCTTTGAAATTCTTCAAATGGTGACAAATACGGATTTTCGTAATTGAGATGGGTTACAAAACCCACGGCAACCTGATTGTCTTCAAGATGATAGAGAAAAGACCCGCCACCGGTTGTGTTGTCGAGTGGCCAGCCAAAGGTATGCTGAACATGGCCAGGACGGTGTAATTCGGGTGATACTTGCCATAATTCCTTGATTCCAAGCCCAAATTTAGGATGACTTGAATTTTCATCGAGCCCAAATTTATCAATCAGAATTTTTGCCAGGGAACCACGGACACCTTCGCCAATGAGGGTGTATTTTCCCAGGAGCGCCATGCCGCGCATATAACTGTCTTTGGGAGACCCTGCTGTCGACAGGCCCATGTCGCCAGTCGCCACACCGATAACCTGTCCGGCGTCACCATACAATAATTCCGATGCTGCAAAGCCTGGATATATTTCAACGCCCAGCGCTTCTGCTTTTTCTGCAAGCCACCGACATACATTGCCCAGTGAGACTATATAGTTTCCGTGATTGTTCATCAAAGGGGGAAATAGAAAATTCGGCAATCGAAGCGAACCAGATGGCCCAAGATATAAAAAATGATCCGAGGTCACCGCCGTCTTGAATGGGTGGTCAGGATCGTTTTTCCAATCCGGCAATAAAGCATCAATCCCCACCGGGTCGACAACTGCACCTGAAAGAATATGCGCACCTATTTCGGAGCCTTTTTCCAACACGACAACCGATATTTCATTTTCACGTTCTGCGGCCAATTGTTTTATTTTTATTGCTGCAGATAATCCTGCCGGTCCACCACCGACCACCACAACGTCAAATTCCATACTCTCACGGTCGGGAAGTTCCTGCGTTTCGGTCATATGATCCTCATCACTGATGAGCTCTGTTTATTCCAAAGCCCGTCCTGTCCTCGACATTGATCCGGCTGGCACAGCGGATAATTGTTATTTCATATCCAACCACTGGCTCTCCTGCAAGATACTCCAATGACCAAAGTCCATACCGCTTTGGTATTGAGACAATCACATTGCACGAAACACCGTTCCATTCTATGTGTTGAACAGCTGACTGAAGTAATTTGCCCGCAATGAAAAACTGATTGAAATTCGATTATGCAGTTAACCCGGGAAGATCTGTCGAGCCTGATTGAATGGTATGATGCGATGGGTGTCGACTGTTCGCTTGATGATTCCAGTATCGACCGATTTGCCGAAACTGCTCTCAAACTCAACACTGTTAAGAACAGTTCAAATTTTCCGGCCGTTACTACCAGCAAACATCCGGTGGAATTTGGTTCAAAGGACAAAACACCCCACGCTCGCTCAAATCAAAATACCGCAACAGTACCGGGCAGTGAAATGGTTCAATCAGCCCGCTTGCTCGCAAGTCAGGCATCAACGCTAGATGAAATTCATCAACACCTGAAAAAGTTTGAAGGCTGTAATTTGCGCCAAACAGCCAAACATCTCTGCTTTGCAGACGGTAATCCCAATGCCCGCATTATGATCGTAGCCGAAGCACCGGGCAGGGAAGAAGATATTGCGGGAATTCCCTTTGCGGGTCGTTCCGGTGATCTACTGAACAGAATGCTTGCTGCTATAGCCCTTGACCGCCAAAATACCTGGTTGACCTATTGTATACCCTGGCGTCCTCCGGGAAACAGAGCCCCGACACCTTCTGAAATCGAAGTGTGCAAACCATTCATCGAGCTTCTTAAATTTTGCTAATTTACCATCTTTAGAACGCGTTCCTTCGGGTGCCATCCATAATGTAATTCCATCTAACATTTTTTCTTTTGCTTTTTCTAAATCTTTTATGGCTTGCTCGTGATTTTTTCGATCAATTGAAATAAATTCCGCATATTTTATAGCGGTACCTAAAACAGGAATGTTAAACATTTCCTTTTTTGCAACAAATCGAAAACTGGTGTTTAACGCTTGTATGGCTACCGGAATATCATAAAGACTACTATGATTACACATAACGATAACGGCTGTATTTTTTTCAACTTCCAACTTTTCTTGCCCACTTACTTTTAGAGTAAGATGGATGGTTCCTAAAATATTCTTAGCCCATTGCAACATGATCTTATCAATTAGCTTTCGGTTGTTTTTGACAACTAGAGAGCCTAATATAATTTTCATGCTACTAACAAAAGTATACAGACCGGTTAAGAATGCAATCCAGCCAATTCTAAGTTTTCCTGCAGATTGTCTTACTTTAATTTTATTATTATGTAAATTCATGAAATTTTTTACTATCCTAACTTATAGCTATAATTATTATTATTGGGGTAAATAAGTTTTAGTGTGTATTGCTTTCACATTTCTAAGTGAATTGTCGCCATTAAAATCCAACCGAACTGCTTGAGCGGTTTCAAACCCGTTCATTTCAATATTATCGCAAAGATAATGACAAAGGTAAGCAACAATTGGCATATGGCTAATCAAAATTAAATATTCAAAATCACAGCTCTTTAAAAACTCTCCCAAGATTCGATGGTCGCCAAAGTGAACTAACATTTCTTCGGTTTCAAAAGCTTGTTTCATTGATAATGTTGAATGAACAATCTCCGCCGTTGATTGTGTTCTTGCAAACGGGCTAACCAACATATTTATAGGCTGTAAGTCACTGTCCTGCTTTATTTGAGAGGCTACATTTTTTGCTTGTATAGCTCCAACAGAAGATAAAGCCCGAGAGAAATCGCTCTCAAACTGAGACTCAGCCAAACCATGACGCATGATCCACAAACTTTTAAGCACTAAAACTTCCTCAACTTAAGTTTTCCATTTTCATAAAATTCGATTATTGATTAACTTTTCTCTTTCATAAATTTAGTCACAACGGCAAGATTATCAACTGAGAGCCTAGGACCAAATTGAGTGACAAGTTGTGCAGAAGCAAAACTCGCTAGCTCACCCGCATTTTTAAGGGTGGCTCCATTAGCCAGAGCATGCAAAAAAGCGCCCGCAAAAAGATCACCCGCACCATTTGTATCAACAGCTTTGACTTGAACACCTTCTATTTTAACTTGCTCGTTGCTATTAATGATTAAAGAGCCTTCGCTACCAAGTGTTATTACCAAGGTTTCGGCTAATTTATCAAGGACAACAATAGCATCTTGCAGATTATCTTGTTTTGAATAAGCTTTTGCTTCATCAACATTACAGAAAAGAAGATTAACACCTTCACCTATGATCTCGGCTAATCCATCACCACAAAAATTAACAATGTTTGGATCGGATAGAGAAAATGCCGTTTTAACATGGTTCTTCCTCGCAAACGCCATACACTCAACCGCCCCTTTTAACGCTATGGGTGACCCTGCCAAGTAACCTTCAATATACAAATATTCAGAGTTTAATAAGGCGCTTTCATCAATTTGTGAGTAATCAATGTCGCCAGTAATCCCCAAAAAGGTATTCATGGTACGGTCAGCATCATCAGTGATCATCACTAAACATTTCCCAGTTTTGCCGGGCTGTAATGCTTGATAGCTTAAATTACTCTCTACTCCACAGGCTAACAGATCCTGCTTATAAAAATGGCCGGTTTCGTCCTCTGCGACTTTACAAGAATAAAAGCAACGTGAGCCAAGCGATTGAGCGCCTATTATCGTGTTTGCTGCCGATCCGCCACAAGCTCGTGCATGGGCATTTTTCCCCAACTTCTCATAGAGTTTATCCTGTAAATCATCATCAATAAGAGTCATTACACCCTTCGCAATACCTAAACTTTCGAGCTGTTCTACGCTGGTTTCAATCTCGAAGTCAACTAGCGCATTACCCATACCGTAAATCTGAAATGTTTTTACCACGTGAAATATCCCATTAAATTAATATAATTGAATTATAGCTTCTATTCCTTATAATCCAATTTTATCAAATTAATGTGTTAAAATTCGAGTTTATTTGAACAAAACTTAAAAGAATTGAAAACTAAATGCCTGCACTGTTTGTAAACAA